>CBFGXY010000107.1:0-6272 GCA_965652945.1 uncultured bacterium | reverse complement strand
CGGAGAGAATCTGGTGGAATTAGGTCGGAAGGAGGAGGCACGGAGCATTTTGACTGAGGCCTTGTCCATCCTTGAAATCACGTCAAATCAGAATCATCCGGAAGCCGAGCGGGCAGAAGAAGCACTTGCTCAGCTCGACTAAAAATGAAACGGCCCGTCCGACGAATCGAACGGGCCGCTGAACTGATCACGAGCTTAAGGTCGTCGTTCCTACCAGTCGGCGAAATCGTCAGGATTCCAATCGCGGTCCCACTGGTTGGATCCATCAGCCGTGCCTTCTTCTCCGCCACGCCCAGCTCCGCCGAACGTATAAATGGGAAGCTGGCTGACGTTCAACTCAGATGCCGGGATCGGCAGATGGAGTGGCGTACCAACCTGCAGTGCATCCCGTCGGCGCATGGTAAAGTACTGAAACCCGACGCTCGTTCTCTGAAGTTCGATGTCGATCTCGTAGTAGATCGCATCCAGAACTTCGGACTTCGAGGCCGATGGTGAGAGCGGTGGAAGATTTCCTCTCGTCACACGCGGGCTGTTATTTAGGATGTTCACGGCCGCGGGAATGTCGTTCAAATGAACGAGAGCCTCTGCCATGATCATATCGTTTTGAGCCTTCAGGAAGAACGGAGCCATCCCGAGCCCGTTTGCGAGATAGAGGTCCTCGTACCTGACGAAGAAGTAGACACTTTGCAGTTCACGGCCGCGATCGATGTTGAAGCGCGACATGTTGGCGGGGTCGTAACGGAAGTCCGTTGCGAAGCGCGCATCCACGGACGATGCCGGTGGGATGGGCGAGCCGGCCGCCTGCGGCGGATATCGCATCGGATAATCGGGATCCATCAGGTTGATGATCCGCAGGTCGTTCTTCCAGTACCAGTCGAGTCCCGACTGTCGCTGGTATTCATGACGCCAGGTACCCGCGGTACCCGTCGTGATGATTTCCATGTCTCGTGTAATCCCGTTCGAAGCATACTGGCGCACTCGTTCCCATACACTCGAATCGTAATAGGACGACGTTCTTCCGTTACTGATGATGAACTTTGCGGCGTACGAATTCGCAAACTGCACGACCTCGGCGCTGCTCAATATCAGTCCGTTTAGAAACTCGAGCGTGGTGAAGGAGCCGTTCTGGCTGATCTGAATCGCACGGTCGATGTCGGAGAGGGCCGCCTCCAGCACTTCGTCATAATCGTGCAGCGGCAGCGGCTGAGCTACATCCGTGTCCTCATTTACCAGGAATGCCTGGTCGAACATATTAGCCAGATACCCCAGTGACACACCCCGCAGCAGATATGCAAGCGCGTGAATCATCTCGGTATCATCGCCGCTATCCGTAATGATCTCGAAGCCAAGCTGTTCGATGGCCCGAATCACGTCGTTTGCCGACGAGATCGCCGAGTTGATGTTGTTCCATGGTGTTGTAAGGATCATCGTACCGCCCCACGATGTGGAGTTATCGATGCGATTACGCGGCTCTGCTACCGCGGCTTCCCAGTACAACTCATAGTTGTTAGTCGTCGTAATTACATCCGCCCATCCGTCGAAATGCGCGGAGGGCGCCCGGTTACCATTTGTGCCTCTCCACCACGACAACCAGCCGCCGGTCAGGACGGCCTCGATATCATCCGGGTTGTTCAATGCCCGCTCAGAGTCGGGAGCGTTGAGGTTCTCAACGGTCAGGTCGGCACACGACATCAGCCCGATACTAAAAATGAGGGCGATGATTGCCGTGAGTGTGAGCTTGGTTCGTTTCATATTTCTTGCACGTTGAAAGTGTTCGTCGGCAGCTTTGCGATCTAATTGGCGCATCAAATCCTCCTGTTAGAATCTCAGCTGCAATGAAACTGAATATGTGCGGAAGTTGGGGTATGCGAACTCATCGACCCGGTTGAAGGTGATGTTCGTACCCAGGCCCACCTCCGGATCGGCGCCGCTGTACCCGGTGAAGGTCAGTAGATTCCTTCCTACGACGGATACCCGGGCGTCGCGGAGAACATTACCAATCCCCAGCTTAGCCATCTGAGCCTCGGTAACGTTGTAGCTGACCGACACTTCGCGGAGTTTGAGGAAGCTTCCATCCTCAACGAAGTGAGAAACCGGCGTACTGCCGTTATACAATCCGGTGGCGAAGTAGCCTGTGGCCCGCTTCTGTCCCTCGGGCACTCCTGCCATATCCATATCTGCATGGCGATGGAGGTCGTAGAGCTTCTGCCTGGTGAAGTTGTACACATCGCCGCCCTGGGCCCAGTCCAGCAAGGTGTACAAGGTGAATCCACCATATCTGAAGGTGGAGCCAATGCCCACGTTGAAGTCGGGGTTCACGTTTCCGATATGGGTTGTGAGGCGCTCACCCGTTTCATCCACCATCAACAGAGCGCGCTCGTCCTCGGTGTACTCGTGAGCGGCGATGACGACATAGCCGTCACTGTTGATCTTCAGATCCTGAACGCGAAGGTTAACGTCATCTCCTGCACCCGGCGTGTAACCTGGGATGTTCATCACGTATCCGTCATCATCGAGCGTGAGATCATCAAAGGACGTGGCGAACTTGTTGCCGATCATCGTTCCGTATTCGACACCCTCCTCGACCAGGAACAGGTCTGACAGCAACCCTTCCGTCGAACCAACGGCTCTCGTGAAGGGAGCGATGTCGAGACGTGCGACCTTTTGCTTGAGCAGGCGATCGAACGTCAGATGGAAGTCCCAGGTAAAGTTGTCGGTCTGAACAAGGGCGCCGTTGAAAGCAGCTTCAAGCATGGCGCTCTCCAGCCTTCCCACGTTTTGCCACTGGCTCCGATAACCCGTTGTGGGTGATAGCGGTACCGAAAGAATCTGGTCTTCCGCTACAGTCGATGCGTAGTTAAACTCGAAGAAGTAGCGATCGAAGAACCTTGCATCCAGACCAAGCTCGAGCTCGCGTACATCGGCCGGCTTGATGTCCTTGTTTCCAGCTGTCAGCTTGAGAATCCCCGTGTCGGTTACACTGAGAGTCTCGTACTGAGCGGCAAAGGGAGGACGCTGTCCTGAGGTTCCGTACGACGCACGGAGTTTGAGTTCGTCGATATTCCGCATCGGGAAGTCCTGGCTGAGCCGATAAGCTCCACCAAGGCGGTAATAGATTTTGTATCGTTCGTCTTCACCGAAGAGCGAAGATCCATCCTGCCGCACGACGGCGTCGATGATATACCGATCACGGTAATCGAGCTGCAGGTTACCCGAGATGGTTTCGGCTTTCACCTCGTTAATCGTGGAGCTGGCGCTAAGTCGCTCCTGCTCGGTATTGTCGAGAGTAGGTACTCCTTCGACACGGAACCCTGATCCTGATGCCGTGGTCGCCTCGTAGCGGCGATCTTCATAGATGTAGGAGAGGCTGAGGTTAGCTGCCAGGTCTCCGAAATCCTTAGTGAAGAGCGAACGCGCATTGAAGAATGTGACACGGTTGAAGTCGGCCGTGCGCGAGATGCTTCCGATGCTCGGGATACCTGTCGGGGAAGAGGGAAGCGTCCCACGCTCCATCAGGTTCTGGTTATTGTTGATGCGCCGGTCAATGGAGTAGCTCGCTCCAAGACTCCACCAGTCGGTGGCCAGCAGATCCATGTTCAATCTGCCAAGCACGCGCTCACGGTTGCGTTCAAAATTCCGCGTATTTGCTACATACAACGGGTTCTGGGCGTTACCAATGCTCACGTACGGATTGTACTTGTGACCTTCGGGGCCCGGAGCGGTGAGCTCGACATCCGGATCAGCTGCGAGGACACCGAAGAACATGTTGGCACCCTGCCCAGTCTGGGTCACGGTATATCCACTGGTATTACTGTAGAGACCCGTGGCCGAGAGTGTGAGTTTGTCCGTGATCCGGTTGTCAACGTTGAGCCGAACGTTTCGGCGTGCATGCGACGGCAGCTCGACGATGATTCCCTGGTTCTCGTAGTTCTCAAAGGAAACGAGGTAGTTTAGATTTCCCTGCCTCGACGCAACTGAGATGTAGTTGGTCATGAACGGCCTGGATGTGAAGAGATCATCCTGGTGGTCGTAGTTAGTTGAGAACGGCTGGTCGAGTACCATGCCGCGCCGCGAATGCGCATGGCCATCCTCGTCCCGGTACACTCCGTCGATGACCTCATAATCATGGGAGTTAGCCAGCGGCACTTTGCGTCCCAGCTGGGTGAATCCGAACTCGTTTCGCACTGTGATCTCCGTAGTGCCGTCAACGGCGGCGCCTCTCTTGGTGATAATCTGAATCACGCCGCTTCCGGCCAGCGATCCATACAACGAGGCGGCTGCCGCGCCCTTGATTACCTCAATGGTCTCGACCGACTGCATGTCGATGTCTTGCAGACTGCCGGAGGTTACGATCCCGTCGACGATAATCAGAGGGGACTGCGAAGGCTGAAGTGTGCTCGAACCTCGAATCTTCAGACCCGGCTGTGCGCCCGGAAGGCCACTTCCCTGTACAACACGCAGCCCCGGTACCTTGGCACGAAGCGCATTACCCGGATCGATACCCGGCACTTCTTCCAGTTGCCCGGCTGTTACCCGACCGATGGAAAAGGGCAATTTCGTGGTGGGCGTCCCAACCGACACGCCGGTTACGACGACATCGTCGAGCTCGAGTGCCGAGGGTACCAGCGCCACATTCACCTGGGCCACGCCCGTGGTGACAGTCACAGAGACGTCCTGTGTTTCGTAGCCGACAAAGCTGATCCGAAGCAGGTAATCGCCCGATTCGACGTTGGAGAACTGGAAACGGCCTTCCATGTCAGTCACCGTTCCACCGGCCTCTCCTACACGCTGGACCGTTGCTCCCGGAAGTGGCTGCCGAGTTTCAGCATCTGTAACCCTACCTTCGATCGACCCCTGCATGACGTCTGTTACAACGTCCGAGCCGGTATCGAAAAACTCTGAGATCGAGGGGGAGATGTGGGCATTCGCCGCACTACCGATGGGCAGCAGTAACAACAATCCGAGAAGGATCGCCGTCATACCCCCGGTAGGCTTAACCATCATCTGCGTAACATATCTCGTCATGACCAAAGCACCTGCTTAATGATTTCGTTACGGTAGTAAAGGCAATAACCTGAATGCGTCACGAGCCCTGTCATGAGCCTGCGCATCAATTGGTGCGGATTCGGCTTGCCGAAAGCGCTTTCGGAAACCCGCCAGAAAACGGATCCGATGGTGGTTCAGAATGATTTCCGTCTTTTAGTTGAATGGAGTTCTGATTCAGTTGTGAAATGCTGCGCTACTATCATGAATCTCTAGAGTCGTCATCCACGCTCCCCCAAGCCAGGCGGCATGTGAGAGAGAGAGGCTAATGCAGCCAACGCCGCTGCGAAATAGTGGTAGCAAAGTGTGCCTGTATCCACCGGTTGAGATCGTGCGCTTGTTCAAGGCCCATTCTAGAGGTGATTCATCACTTCGGATATCGAAGGGTGACGCCAGAACCATCTGACCGGGTCTAATGGCGCCCTATGCCGGAGCATGAAAGAACGGCGATTGTCTGACTTGGCTCATATAGATACGACACTTCGGATGCATAGAAGTATGATGACTAATTCACGGTTTTTCTTCCCAGGGCGCCCCATAACGCTGATTCTTAAGGTCTTGCTCTCCTGTTTTTTCCGTGTTGAGAATCAGATCTTAGTGAAGTCCTACCGAGAACCATTCTGTTCGACGGGCTGACGGATGCCTTCATATTTGCTGAGATATTCCTTCACATGTTTCAGCGCGTGGTAATACTGGGACTTCACTGTGTGGATGGAAACACCAAGTTCGTCAGCTATATCCTTGTTGCTGAATTCCTTTTGTGTCTTCAGTTCAAATATTTTCCTTTTCCCCTCGGAGAGTTCATGGATCGCTTCCTGCAGAATTCTCTCGTAATCAGAATAAATCAGGGTGTCCACGGTGCCGTTGGCATATGCAGGACTCAGGTTCGTGAACTCTGCATTTTTAAGCTTCTGCCGCTTCCTGTTGCGGATCTTATTGATAGCTCTATTGCGTGCGGCCGTGAAGAGGAAACCGCGGATGTTCGATTTAATCCTACCCCGATTATCCCAGAGCTTCATGAATGCGTCGTGAACGACGTCCTCGGCACGTACGTGGCACTTCAGATATCTGTATGCCAGACCAAAGAGTTGCGGATGGTAGTAATGATAAACCTCCTGGAAGGCCCTCTCATCGTTCAACTTAAGTCTGCCTAAGAGTATGTTCTCCTTGGCTTTCGGCACCGCCGCACTTTATGATGAGTCCGCGAAACATGATCGTTACACACTATA
>CBFGXY010000106.1:0-6376 GCA_965652945.1 uncultured bacterium | reverse complement strand
CGTTTACGGACTCGACCGAGACGGGCGGGCGGATTGCCGCCTCTGCGGCCGGCTCGCACAAGCGTGTGTCGCTGGAGATGGGCGGCAAGAATGCTCAGATCGTTATGCCGGACGCGGATCTCGACCTCGCCGTGGAAGGCGTGCTGTGGGGAGCGTTCGGTACGACTGGTCAGCGTTGCACCGCAACGAGCAGGCTCCTCTTGCATGAAGATATTCATGATGAGGTTGTAGAGCGTCTCGTTGAACGGGCTCGAGAGCTACGCCTCGGATACGGCAATGATGACGGCGTCGATGTCGGGCCGCTGATTAATGAGAAGGCGCTTGACAAGGTAAGCTCGTATATGGACGTAGCGCGCCAGGAGAATGCGGAGCTGCGGCTGGGCGGCGGTCGCGCCCGGGGCGAAGGGCTCGAAGACGGGTTTTTCTTTCAGCCGACGGTCTTTACGAACGTCAAGCCGGGTTCTCGCCTCGCCACGGAAGAAATCTTTGGCCCCGTACTTTCGGTGATCCGCTTTAGCTCATACGAAGAGGCAATTGAGATCGCCAACGAAATCAGATACGGTCTCTCCTCCTCCATTTACACGCGCGACGTCGCCACCTCTTTCCGCGCAATGCAGGATATCGAGGCGGGCATCACATACATCAACGGTCCCACGATCGGAGCGGAAGCTCATATGCCGTTTGGAGGGGTGAAACAAACGGGTAATGGCCACCGCGAAGGAGGATGGGAGGTCTTTGACTTCTACACAGAGACCAAGACGATCTACGTCGACTATTCTGGCCGACTGCAGAAAGCACAGATCGACAATGTTGAATAACAAGCACATGCGCTTGTCTGGCTGCATCACAAGCTATTATGCTTGTTTATGGACAGAACAAGCATGTGAGATTGTGTAGAAGAGAATGAAACGATCCACCAACACAGGTGCCGTGTTATCGGGCGATCTGGTTCTGTCGGAAGAGCTGAGCGCGGCCGTCCGTTCGGCCGTGCCTGCCCGGCTGCGCGATGCAGTGGCAGATCTGGCGGGTCGAATACCGGCCGAGATTTCCGACATCGACCTCTTTCGTGGCGATTCCTGGCAGCTGATCGTTGAGGATCCCTCCTTCTCTCTACACGCCGCCCTGTTTATTCGGCTTTCTCTGATCACATGGCGGCCTGAGGTTGACACTCGGGCCGTCATTGGGATCGGCTCGATCGAATCCAGAGGTGATGGCCGCGTGTCGGAGGGCTACGGTGAAGCCTTCACCAGCTCAGGCCGAGGACTCGACAGTCTGCCTCGAGATCGCAGAATTTCAATCGTGGACGAGGTCGATGTGCTCGCTGCGGGTGTACATCTGCTCGACCGGATATCATCGGACTGGACCACCTCTCAGGCACGAGCAGTGTTGATGGCCATGAAGGGGATGTCGCAAGAAGAAATCGGGGCGGCATGGGACGGTGGCCCGATATCCCAGCAAGCGGTTGCTCAGCATCTGCAACGAGCTTCATGGCACGCGGTCAACCACTGGCTGAGTGCATTTTCCGCCCACTTCCAGCAAAAATACGACTGAGGGCCCATGGAGCTGCTCCGCGATTTCTTCATTGCTCTACTGGCAGCGCATGTGCTCGGCGACTTTTTGCTTCAGACGAAGCGGGATGTGCGTCGTAAACGACGGCCCAGAATCATGGCCAAACATGTGGCCATTCACGGTCTGGCTTCGTATTTCCTGGTCGGAGTGTTAACGGCCTTCTGGGTTCCACTCGTCATCATGATCCTGCACCTGGCCATCGACTGGTTCAAGATGGAGTTCGGTGAGCGAACACCAACGTGGTTTCTGGGAGACCAGGCCGCTCACCTGTTCGTCCTGCTCGTCGTCGCGGCCGTCGCAGCGCAATTTCATGACGCATCGGTCTGGCATTCGGTCGGGCCAGAAATCATTTATCCTGCGCTTGCGCTGTTCTCAGGATACGTCATCACGGTTCATGTTGGAGCGATGACGACTCAGCTCGTACTTGCGCCTTACCTCGCCGAAATGCGATCGCGTCTCGACGACGATGCGCTGCCATGGCTTCGCGGATTCGAGGATGGGGGCAGAATGATTGGTTACCTGGAGCGGACCTTGCTGTTTGCCTTCGTGATTGCTGGAAGCGTGACGGCCGTCGGATTCCTCGTAGCTGCGAAGGCGTTCTTCCGCATTGGAGAAATAAGTAAGGCGGAAAACCGCCTGGAGGCCGAGTACATCATAATCGGCACGCTCACGAGTTTCGCGCATGGCGTTATATCCGCTTACGGTACCGTGCTGCTGATAAGTTGAGCCGGGGCCTTATCGCAGGTAGAACCGGGGAGGCTGGTCGCCCACCAGGGCGCATAGTTCGAGATACGGCATGACCGGCGAGGCCTTGACCTTCGTCATCAGGACCTCCTCCACCTGAAAAAGGCCCGTCACATTTTCCATCGTCACGGTTATTCGCACCGGTTTGGCGTCGCCGGCTTCGATGTCTACTCGTGTGATCGCCGAAGCGGAAAACCGGTGCATGTCTCCAACGGTTGGATCCCGCTCGAGCATTTGTGGGATACGGGAGCGCCCCCGGGACATGTCCGTCCCGTCGGCAACCAGCCCGATACCCGCTTCCAAAGAATGAATCCGGCTATGTGCCATATGCCCGACGATCACCTCATGCGCCATCGCGCGAAGAACCACTCGCCGGGGATCCCCCTCCTCATACAATTCGGCTAAATAGCGCTTAATGAACTCATCTGCGAGGGTGATGGAATGCCATTCGTGTTCCTGCCTCGTGACGCTCATCCCCACATCGTGCAGGAAGCATCCCAGTAGCAGAGCCACCGTCGAGTCCTCGACCGAGGCTACCTCCTCGTTTTCTAATGAGGTCAGGATACCGTTCGAAGTGAGCAGCTGCAGAATCTTCAGTGCATTGTATGACACGATCCGGGCATGCACCGGCCCGTGATCGTTGTAGCCGAGGCGCCTCACCGAGACCGCATTGGCATAACTGTGATGCTGGTGGATTTCGCGGTCGTGCAGAATCATATGCAGCAGGTCGCGTCCCTTCCCAACGGCCCGATTCAATAACGCCCGGTTGAGTTCTTCCTCCTTCGGACTCGTCAGATCCCAGGCAGGTAGAGTCCGTTCCTTCATTTCGCGTTGATCTGTATCCATATCCATTCCGACGAAATAAATTCTGTGATCGGGCGACGCAATGATCAGGCAGCTACAGGGTCAGTATACCCGATGCCGAGAAATCGATCCACTGATCACCGGCTCGATCGCGGGCCGACAAAGATCTCGCCGGTAACGGCGGCACGTTCGCTCGTCGCCTGCATCAAATAAAAAACCCGCCGGTCAGAGTCGACCAGCGGGTAATGTGTCGGGACGGCAGGATTTGAACCTGCGACCCCTTGCACCCCATGCAAGTGCGCTACCGGACTGCGCCACGTCCCGTTCACAACACCATAAACAACGGATAAGCGCACGACGTTTCAAAGTCGTTAACGAAATATTAGCCGGAGACCTCTTCCCCACACGGCTCGGGCAGTTGATCTCGGATCAAAACGAGCAGCGACCGTAGCTTCTTCATTTGCGCCGTGAGATCCGGCAGATCGCGCTCACGCTCCATGACCTGCCGTGCGCCCTCGATGGTAAACTTGTCATCCCTGAGAAGTACCTGAATCCGCTCGACTATTCGAATGTCATCCTCGGTGTAGATGCGTCGACCTGCTCTGTTCTTACTGGGCTTGAGCATAGGAAATTCGCTCTCCCAGTATCTCAGAACATGTGGTTCGAGACCCGTCTGCTCGGCTACCTCACCGATGGAATAGTATAGCTTCGGAATGCCTTCCTTCATGTCAGGATCTCAAAGGGAGGTGCCTTTCGAGAGCTTGTTCAAAGGTTTATATCCGCTACCAGAGATACGACGTATCCTCGGCAGCATGAGCGATTCGCGAAGCAGAATACGAAACTTCTCCGCTCAAATCGAACGGATGAAAACATTCCCGGAGCCACGAAACAGGTTTCTGAGAATCGAATGGTAGTATATTCGCGCACTTCTTCGTCTGCACGAATACATTTATCTATCAGCATATCTACAGTGTCGATGATAAGATTCCAGGGGTTTTCTGTCTCAATAGTGCTTCTCCTGGCGGTATCGACCGTGCAGTCGGCCAACGCACAGGTTGCCGACCGCGGCTATGATAATTTATTTGAAGACGGGGCGCTGCAGCGGATCGTCGACTTACAGAACGCGAGAAACTCCAGTTCTCTCGTCGGATTTCTATCAGATAAGAATCCGGTAGTCCGTTCCCGCGCCGCACTCGTGCTTGCTTCCGTACAGGATTCCACCGCCCTTGAAGCCCTGGTCGACGTGCTTGACGATGAGAGTGCGCAAGTTCGTGCACACGCTGCATTTGCCATTGGCCAGACAGGCGCGCCACCTCCGGGAGTCCTGGCCTCTTGGTTGGTTGATGAAACCGATACAGGCGTATTGTATGAGGTAATTCAGGCACTTGGAAAGGTCGGATCTCCAGAGGACCTGCGGCGCCTCGTGAATGCTTCTTTGCCTGAGACTCTCGATGCCGCGCGCATCGTTGGGATAACACGCTTCGGCCTGCGTTCGATGATATCGCCCGAAGCGGTCGCGCATCAAGTTCGTTTTCTGACACATGAAGACCCGACGTTGAGGGAAAAGTCCGCCTATTATTTCTGGAGACTCCGTGCCTCGGATGCCTGGAGATCTCGTGTGGACGAACTGCGCAAAGCACTGATGACTCTGGATGTCGATGATGCCGCGTCAGGATATCTTGCAGTAGCGGTGTCCACGCTCGGAGCGCCGGAAGATCTTCCGCTGATACTGCCGGCGATGAGATCCGCCGACGAGCGTGTTCGCGTGCGTGCCGTTCGCGCGATCGGACAGTATTCAGCGGAGTCATCGGCACGTGCCGAGGTACTGCGTGCGCTCAGCGATGAGAGCCATCACGTATCCATAACCGCATCATCAGTAATCGCTTCGTGGGATGACCTGACGGAGTCCGAGCGACGTATCCTCGAGCAGCTGATCCACCCTTCCAATACGGTCGGATCGATCATAGCAGGAAATCTCCTGACCGGATTGTCTCGTTCGGGTCACCATGGCACTGTAATGGAGCTTCTGGAGCTGCACGCAGATATTGTTCCGGACTTGAGATCGCACTTGATCGCACCTCTTGCCTACGTGCCCGATGCTGATGCCCGGCGCACGCTGATCGATTTTCTCGGGTCCTCAAACAAGAAGGAAGCCATCGCTGCCGCTAACGCGCTGGTTGTCCGGTGGGAAAGAAGAAGCTCCGAAAACAAAAGAGAGTACTACGATGCGTTCGTCAGCGCGTTGAAATCCGGCGATATTGGTCTGGTATACATGGTAGCATCGGTGCTGACCGAGCCGGCGTTTGTAGAACGAGGAAGTGTCCAGGCGATGGCAGGAGTCCTGTCCAGCATGGAACCACCTGACGACACGGAAGCGATGCTTTCGATCATTGCGGCTCTTGGTCGCATAGACTCCAAGTCTGCCCGCTCCGAACTCGAGCGAGTAGCCGTTCATCCGCACGATGTCATTCGTATGGCAGCCCGCCGCCACATTGAAAAAGACGACCAGGTTGCTTCTGGAGCGGTTATTCGTGCGATTGACTGGCAGAAAGCGGCAGAATATGGGCCCAGACCCCAACTGCAATTTCAGACCGAGACCGGCTCGTTCATCGTCGAGCTATTTGCGGACCTGGCGCCCCAGACGGCCGGCACCATCATTCAACTCGCCCAGGCCGGTAGATACGATGGCGTGCCGTTCCACCGGGTCGTGCCCGATTTTGTCGCACAGGGCGGAGACATCTCCAGAGGTGACGGTTTTGGAGGTCCGGGGTTTGAAATCCGCAGCGAGTTTACCGGCCTCTCTTTCGATCGGGGCATCATGGGAATGGCGAGCGCAGGTAAGGACACAGAGGGATCGCAGTTCTTCATTACCCATAGCATGCAGCCACATCTCGACGGCAATTACACGGCGTTCGGTCGCGTGCTATCCGGTATGAATTCGGTTGATGCCATCGAGCCCGAGACCCTCATCCTGAGCGTTCGACTGATGGATTAGCGTACCAGCCGCTCATATTCGGAAAGATGAGACGGATCGAGCCGGGCAAGTAGATCATAGGCCTGTGGAGCAATGGACGAGCCTTCGAAGATGGCGCCCAGCTCTTGAAACTTGGCATTGAAGAACAGATCAACGGCATACTGGCGAGCCATCATCTCGGCCATTTCTTCGATCTCCTGCAGGACATTCACGACTGACTCCCGCGCCGCATCCGTCTCCCGCACGAATCGATCCAGTCCCTCAAAATGATATTTGAAGTACGCG
>CBFGXY010000105.1:0-6378 GCA_965652945.1 uncultured bacterium | reverse complement strand
CAGATTGCCGAACAGCTGCACATAAAGCTGAGTCCCGTTCCGCGGCCGGAAGACGACTCCCTCGCGGGTCCATATCTCGCCACCGTCGATACCGAGGGTGGCTTATGGGTAGTATCGTCCTCCGTTGATTCGCTATGGCGGAGCAATTACCTCAACGCGCTCTACTACGCCTCGCCGGGTGAGACCGAGTTTACTAGGGTCGTCGAATTCGACGAGGGTGTATACGGACCAAGCGGCATTACGACGATTGGAAACGATATTTACATCAGTTCCAGGGTCTATGACGCCTCCGATCCGTATTTCCCCGAATCGATGATTATCCGCTTAGAGGATGGTGATCCGAGCCGGATGACCGTGTTCGACAGTGGTTCCACGAACGAGGACTACGGTGCGTGGCTCTCGGGCATTGCGGCTACCAGCGATGGTTATATTTTTTCCGGCCGTTCGTGGCTCGTCTCACCGGTGACCTTCAATTTCAGTGATGGTGCTGAAATCGAAGGTCAGTACATGGGTCTCGCGGGTGACGGCGCGACGCCGCAGCATCCGGGAGGCAACTTCGATCCCTGGGGCTCCGACCTCATTCGTGACCTCACACTCATCCCCGGTGGAGACTACTCGGATCCCACCACCCCATTTTTTACCTCTCGCAACAACAGTATGTATGAACCGGAGCGCGGCTCGGGAGGCATCGCTGTCTGGACGGGAGGCACACAGGATGATCCGTCGGGATATGCCGCACAGGCGGTCGTAGATTTTACGGGCGATCTGGATCTCGACTATCGGCATCCCTACGGCATCACCATGGATGAGGACGGAATGCTGTATGTGGCCGGCACGGATTCGGTTCGGCGATGGGTGAAGTTCTTCGAAGTGGATATCGCATCAGGTCTGGCCATGGAAGCGGGCAGCCTACCGAGTAGTACAGCTTTCTTTGATGCCGATCAGGATCCGAACGGTGCGCCCTTCGAGCAACCGGCCGACGTGGCGATCGCGAGTCAACTTGACGCGTCCGACTCTTCCAGACGCCAGGATATAGCCTACGTCATCGATCGACGCGGGCAGGCAGCTTATGTGTTTCGCCGATCGGTGGGCGTGAGCGCAGACCAGATGGCGTTGGCTCAGACCTTTTCGCTCGAACAGAATCACCCCAACCCATTCTCCGACCAGTCGACGGTCACATATTCAACATCCTCAATGGGACAGGTTGAACTTGCCGTTTATGATCTGCTCGGCCGCCAGGTCGAAGTACTCGAATCGGGCGTCCGTAATGCCGGAAAATACACCGTTGTCCTCGATGCTGCGCGATATGCATCAGGTGTTTATCTGATGCGCCTTCAGACTCCGTCCGGCGCCGAAAGCCGAACAATCCACATTCTTAAGTAGCTGCTCCACGATAACTATGAGACGATTTTTTGCGACACTGCTCACGCTTCTGATAGTTACTGGAGCTCAAGCCCAGTGGACCTACGACGGCGAGATCGTCTTTCCGGCAGAAGACTCGACACAGGTTATGCCATACCTGAGTGCCGTCGCCGACGATGGAACGCTCTATGTGATCTCATCGAGTGCCAACGATACGGCTGCGCACAACGCGCTCTGGAAGGCCGCGCCGGGATCGACCATGATGGAGCTCGTAGAAGATTATTCTGATCCGCGCGATGCCAATGTTCACAGCACCCGAGGGATCGCTACATACGGCAATGATGTGATCGTGTCGTCGCAAAGCGCGGCTCAGCCGGGTGGGATCGGGTTTGCGTATCTCTATTACTATGAGAACGGCGATCCCGATCAGCGGACGGATTTCAGCCAGGCCAATGGTTACAGCGGATATGGTACATTCATCTATGGGATGGATGTAACGTCCGAAGGTTACCTGTTTGCCGCACTGAGCTATAACACGTCGATCCGTGCTTACGACTTCACCGATCCTGAAAGCGGAACCCACGCCAACTGGATAGCGCTGTTGGATGACGGGGGCGCGCCTCGCGTGGCCGTCGATGCAGGGGGGCACGATGGATGCGCCTGGTCGGCATTGCGCGACATTGCTCTCGTGCCCGGAATGGATTATACCTCTACCGAAAGCCGCTTCTTTACATCGCGGAACGAGACGGGCGAGGGAGTGCCGGACGGATGCGGAAGCTACGATGGGGGCGTCACCGTGTGGGAGGGAGCCACCGCAGAAACGTGGGCCGACTACGAACCGAGCCGTATTACGGATTTCTTTGGAGATCTCTCACTCTCCTCATTCGTGCCCACGGGGATAACGGCTGACAAAGAAGGCCGCCTCTGGCTCGCAGGGCCGGATTCAACTCGTCGCTGGGTCAAAGTATTTACCATCACGGGCGATGTCGCAATGGAGGAGTTTGAGCTGCCCTCAGCAACGGGCACCACTCCGGTCGAAGACGGTGCGCCGTTTGTAGCGCCGACGGATGTGTCCCTCAATGCGAATGAAGACCGCGCTTATGTCATTGATATGCTGGCGCGGCGTGTCTTCACCTTCAGCCGCATCACGACCAGCAGCGAACAAGACAGGGGGATGCCGGATGAGTTTACATTGCTTCAGAATTATCCCAACCCCTTTAACCCGACAACCAGAATTGAATTCGAGCTGACGTCGACCGCGCCTGTTCGACTCGCCGTGTATGACGTTCTCGGTCGCGAGGTCGCCGTGCTGATTGACGAGACCCGTTCAGCCGGAAGACATGCCGTCAATTTTACAGCGGACCATCTGACGAGCGGAGTGTACCTCTACCGCCTCGAGTCCAACGGGCGAAATCAGACGCGGGCTCTCCTCCTTTCCAAATAACAGAGGGCCGTATCCGGTAATCCGTGAGATTGCCGGAGAGAGATTCCTCATCGCACATGCACACCCTCACTCTCATCGGGCGGGCGCTCCTTTTGAGCGTCCTCTTCGTTGGAGCTGCTTCCGCACAGCAGTTCTCCGGCAAGATCAGCGGACGCGTCCTCGACGCGTCGACGGGTGAGCCATTGCCGGGTGTGAATGTGACGGTCGACGGCACCACCCTCGGCAGTGCAACCGATAATCAAGGCCGCTACACGATCCTGCGGGTGCCGCCCGGGACGCACGCAGTCGTCTTTTCCTACATCGGATTCCAGACGGTTCGGGTTCAGGATGTGGAAGTGTTCCCTGATCGGACCGCTGAAGTAGATGCCCGCATGCGTGAGGAAACCTTCGAGGGCGATGAGGTCGTGGTGATGGCGGATCGGCCCGTCGTGGTGAGAGACAGGACCAGTACATCGGTTGATTATGGAGCGCGGGAAATCGAGACCGCTCCGGTCGAAGGACTCCGGGGTTTGCTCGACCTGACGGCAGGAGTGGATCGAACGGCCGACGGCAACTTCTCGATACGAGGAGGCGGCGCCTACGAAATATCCTTCCTCGTCAATGGCGTCGAGCAGGTGATGTCAAATTCGGGTGTTCCGGGATATTCATTCGCATTCGAGAAAGCGAATAACTCGTGGAAGTATGATGTCAATCCGCTCGGCGTCGAGACCATGGAAGTCATCTCCGGCGGATTCAGCGCCGAGTACGGCAACGCGCAGTCGGGAGTGGTAAAGCTTGCCACGAAAGAAGGTAGCGCCCGGTTCGAAGCCGAATATCGGATGGAGTACCGATCGCCGGGTAAATATCACTGGGGTCCTGATCTCTACGGCCCCGAAACGATCGAATGGCAGGAATGGGGCGAGCTGAGGTCCTGGTTGAATCTCAGAAATGAGGGGATCCGGCCGTTCGTGACGATGTCGGATGAGGATATCCGAAGGATGCACGCGATGTGGGTATCCAACCACACACCCGTCTACACTCCATCGGAAACCATCTATACCAGCGATGGGGATGTGCTCTACCGACCGGGAGAGGTCATCGAGAATAAGCTGGGCGTGTACGATTACACCGCTCTCGCCTACGCCCGGCATCTTTTCGGAATCGGGGGTCCGCTCGGGTCGGATCCCACAAAGCTGCGCTTCCATGTGTCGGGCGAGATCCGCAACAAGCCCACAAGAATACCGACGGTCGAACAGGTCCAGCGCTACGGCAACGTCACCCTCACCACGACCTTCCAGCCCGTACCACAGCACAAATTCAAGTTCACGACGATGTACCAGTCGTATATCGGAGGTCTTGCATCTGGGGCCGACGACATCCGGTATGCCGGTCGGGATGGACTCTGGAAATATACGCTGGACACAGACTCGCCACGTGAAGAGGTCACGACGTCTCAGACGCTGAACTACACATATGCAATCGATGCGAGCAGTTTTCTTGAAGCTCAGCTGGCACACTCGTTCGAGCAGTATCGGGTCGTCAACCGGCCGGTGACAACACGGTCCGATCCATGGTACATCCCCGCCGGACCGTGGGACGGCCCGACGCTGAGCGGCGACGAGAGCTTCCGGACCGTTTTCTCTACGACGACCTTCTATCAACAGGACACACGAACACGTTTCCTTGACGGGTCGGTTGCTTATACCCGCCAGGTAAATCCATTCTGGCAGTTTAAGTCAGGCGTGCAGATGCGCCGATGGAATACGCTGAACAGTGGAGTATCGTCGCGCCTCGTGAATGTATTCCTGTCAGGAAGCGGCTACGGAGAGTTCTACAATGCCACCCCCACATATGGCGCAGCGTACATTCAGAACAAGCTCGAGTTTGAAGGGATGGTCGCCAATATTGGCGTGCGGCTCGACGGGTATAACTTCAACATGGACGTCCCGTCGGACCGGTTCAACCCATTCTACCCGGGAGAACAGGCGCAGGCCCGGGGCGAGCCGGGTGCCGAGAACTCGAAAACGTTTGTCTCGGTCTCGCCTCGACTCGGTCTTTCGTTCCCCGTAGGCGAGAATACCGCCTTCCGTTTGCAGTATGGTCACTTTTCATCGATGCCGCAGTTTCGTCACGCGCTCTCACGATCAACGGAGCTCGGCTGGCGGGCCTACGGAAATCCCAATCTGGAGCCCGAGCGAACCATTTCATACGAAGTCGGGCTGCAGCAGGCGCTGAACCATGCCCATCGACTCGACCTCGTCGGCTACTACAACGACCGGGTGCGTCAGGTTGGAACGATCCGACTCGTGGCTCCATCCGCTACTATTCGCGACAGCCGCGGCGCGTATACCTCCTACGAGGGTAATGTCTACGGATCGACGTACGGGGTCGAAGCGACGTTCGAACGAACCGACGGCGCCAACCTCGGCTACCGACTGTCGTACTCCATCTCCCGCTCGACCTTCGGAGTCTATGGCCCTAACATTCTTTATTCCGACGATCCCGACGATCGGCGAAACTTCCAATCGAGGAATAATCCTGGGGAAGTACTGGGCCTGGGCGACAGGACCCACAACATTCGTGCATTCATCTCTTACCGATTGGATGCGGGTGGCGGGCCCGAGATTTTCGGATTCCGACCCTTCGAGATGTCGAACGTCGGCCTCGTGTATTCCGCGCAGAGCGGCGTACCCTATATTTTCTCGACCGACACGGACGAATACCGCATGCTGCGGGAGGCCGGCATTCCGAATCGGCGCTATCCGTTCGAAGAGCAGGTCGACCTGAATCTGAATAAAGCCGTATCGATCCAGGGCACCGCCGTCACACTGGGCGTACGCATCACCAACCTATTCAATCACCGCTGGCTGACTCCAATGATCGGCGGCGGCGATGGAAGCGGGGATCTCGAGCTCTGGGCATTGCGCAACGTCACCATCGACCAGCCCGACCCGATGTCGTCGACCTACCGCCGGAGCTACCTTTTCAACTATTTCCAGGCGTACCGGAACGTTCCGCGCGAGGTCTTTTTCTCCGTTGGGGTCCGACTTTGAGCATGATGAGGAACGCAATTCGATCAGGCATTCTTTACCTCCTCATCGCGATGGCGCTGGGTATTGCACCGCGGATGGCCAGGGCGCAGGTGGACGCGCCCCTGATTCTGATTGATCGAGGACAGCTCTGGAACACGTACTACTACTCAAAGACGGCCGCTCCCTTCAACAACTGGGCCCGCATCAATTTCGGGCTCGACTGGCCCGGTTATCAACCCGAATTTGTGCGCGCCGACATCGGCGACCCACCCTCGCACCTGGTCACAGGGGGAATCTGGTTCACTTCGAAAGACAGTAATGGAGACGTCATCGCTCTCGATGATTTCGCGATGTATGCGTCGTCTACGACGCCGGAGGCAACGGCCAAATACCGAGTTACCCGCCATGAACGTGTTTTCAAGGACGGATCGAATCACTGGCTGGCGGAAGATCCGACGGAGGCGGAAGAGCTGATCATCTCCGAATGGGAGGCTAATCCGGACTGGGCACCTCATCGGATGATGGCGAATTTGCCCGTGGTGCTATGGCCTTCGGGGGTCT
>CBFGXY010000104.1:0-6415 GCA_965652945.1 uncultured bacterium | reverse complement strand
GGTTAAAATGGATATGGCTCGTCGACAAGACGATCGTTGAAATGCTTCGTTGCTCTCATATCGTGCGAAAGAGGTGTGAAGCCGTGCTCAGGGCGTGCGCTCGGGCACCGCATCTGCAAGTCGTACGAAGAACCGCCGGCGGTCCATCGCTACCACGCGCACTTCGCTGCCGGAAGCAATGAACTCCCCTTCCGTCACGACCTCGATGCGCTCGCCGTCGATCTCGACCACTCCGGTCGGACGGAGCGGCGTTACGGCCTGACCCACTTTTCCAAGATACTTCGACCGCGTCTCGGATTCCCTTGCCACCGTCTCCTCATCGGCGTTCAGGCTGGTTGCGAGAACGAATCTGTCCCAGGCGCCGGATTGCCACATCAGGTAGAACATTCCGCCACCCACCCCTATTGTCAGCAGCAGCGCCAGTATCCCACCGGAGAATCCGCCCTCGGCAAAGACGTAACCAATCCCAAAAATTACGGCCAGCGCGCCGGTTATCCCCGCCAGGTTGAACCCCGGGATAAAGTAAATTTCGAGCCCGATCAGGATCAGGCCAACCAGTATTATTCCAATGGGAATCAGCAGCTCCAAGGCAGTCCCGGTGTCAGTTGGTCAGGTTCTCTTGGGCCGTTTCTCGCAGACGTACCTCAACTCGACTTCCTCTGACGCTTGTAACGAGTACTTCAGCCCCAGCCGGTATATAACCCGAAGTTGAGATCACGTCAATCCGTCTTCCGTCGATTTCCAAGGTACCTGAGGGCCGCAGTGGGGTGACGGAGGTCCCTACTACGCCGAGCAAAGTCTCGTCAGAATCAGCCGAAGTATATCCCGTCGCGCTCGAAAGATCTGGGCCAAGTACGAGATGATTCAAACGTTTGGACTGCGGCAGATACCGCCCCAGTGAGAACGCCAGCACGACCATCAACACCATAGTCACGGCCATCGTTGTTATCGCTGACGTGATCGCGCCGTCGGAGGGGAACGAGAATCCGATGTTACCGATCATCGCCGCTCCCAGCGAAGAAACGATCAGTATCAAACCCGATATACCGGCAATCCCAAAGCCGGGCAGTATAAAGATTTCTGCTGCAATCAGGACAAGCCCGATGATGAAGAGCACGATCTCCCAACTCTCAACAAGCCCCAGCATGTAATGAGGTGCAAAAAAGAGGGCTGCGCCCACGGCCGCAGCGGCTCCGGCAAATCCGATCCCCGGTGTTTGTAACTCGAAGTACAATCCCCCCATCATCATCAGGATAAGGATGGATTGGACGAATGGGGAACCGAAGAACCGGAGCACACGCTCGGTACGTGTAGTCCGGTGTTCAACGACTTCCGTATCAGTCAGACCGAAATCCGCAAGCAGAGCCTGGTGTGTGGGAAGAATTGCATCAGCCACGCCCAACTCGAGTGCTTCCCCTGCAGAGAGGGTGAGAACCTGACCAGCCGGCGAGATTGCCTCCAGATCCAGTTTCTCGTCGACCATGGCCTCGGCAATAAGGGGGTCCCGTTCGCGCGCTTCGGCGGTCGAACGCATGAGGCCTCGCATGTAACTCTGATACTTGTCAGGTGCAGCGTCACCCTGTACGCCGTCTACCACGGTGGCTGCACCGATCGAGGCCCCGGGCACCATCACGATCCGATCCGCAGCATACGAAATGAGCGCACCAGCAGAGGCCGCGTTCTTATCGATAAACGCGACGGTCGGCACCGACGCATCCAATAGACGCTTTCGGATATTATCGGCCGCGTCGACGAGCCCGCCGAAGGTGTCGATATCCAGCAGCACCATGGAAGCACCTGCAGACTCCGCCTCGCTTATCGCCCGGTCGATGTACCGCCACAACATGTTGTCAATCGTACCATGCACGGGTACGATGTAGACGGGGCGGCTCGTGTCAACGGCCTCAAGGGTCAGCGGTTTAGGCTGGCGAAGATCGGCGGAATCCTGCGCGTAAGCTCTTCCCGCGATCAGCGCAAAAAGCAGCAGCGCTTGAAGTAACCCGCAGAGGTTGTTGGCAAGGGTGTGACGCATAAGAGCGGACGAGAGGGTGCGATCATCCCTGTGCCTACGCACGCCATGAAGTATTAGATTCAATTTCGAATCGATCAGGACTCGATAAATACTGGCGTGCCCACACTTACGACCGACCACATCAGGTCAATGTGATGGTTTCTGATCGCCACACAGCCCTGCGTCCAGTTGTCGCGATTGCCGGTTCCATTGCCGTGAATTTCGATCCAGCCCCCCAACGGTGTGTTCATGGGAGGCATCACCGCTCGCCGATCTGCATCAATGATCGCGTCGCGCTGTCCTGCAGATATTATTCCTTGCCGATAGCCCCGTTCGGCGTGCGTCGACGTGGGATAATTCAGAACGAATGCCTTGTAAAACTGAGAGCGTGGATTCTTATTGACGATATAGAAGCTGCCTTCCGGCGTCCTCCAGTGATCTGGAGATGAATAGCTGCCTCTGCGCTCTTTGTCGGAAATGGCGTTGAAACCAAAATCTGCCGGAAAAGCGGCCAGTAGTTCGGATCCGCGATATACGAACACCTCTTGCTGACGCTTCGAAACACGAATCCACACATTGGAAATCGCATCCTTGCGCACATAACCCTCTGCCCCGTCGTCGGTACGAACGCGGCTCCACTCCCCATTTTCCTCTATCAAATAAAGAGGAGACCGGCGTTGAAGCTCCAGATACGGTTTTGATTGATCTGCAGAGCGATAGACCGTCACTCTGGGTTCGATCACATAGTACATCGGCAACTCGTCGTTAGACACCGACGCTCGCGAGGTGCCGTCAGTAGCGAGATCAGGGGTGGCACCAGAGAGAAGCCACGCCGCCAGCAAGAAGATCGCGGCAGGTACAACGTGTCGCATGTCGATGAGGTACTGTGTGGGGGGCGGATCGCCACGAAAACAAACGTTCATCGCTCGAAAAATCAAGAGCCGGTCGATCGAACTTTTTTCCGGTTCCTGTTCACGTCGATGCACGTATTGAATGCCTCGTATACACCGTCGGTAACAGAGCCATCGGTAACATGATCTACCATGCGGCGCACGGAACTCGTGGCGTTTGCAGGTGCAAATGAATGGCCGATGATCTCGAGTGCCGGCAGATCTCCATTGGTATCGCCGATATACGCTATCTCCTCAAGCGGTATCGCGAGATCCGCTGACAGCCACTCCATCGCCTGTCGTTTTGTGATTTGATCGAAGGAGACGTCGATGCTGATCGGGGTGTGGAAAACGCGAAACGAGGGGAAGTGCTCTTGAACAAATTCTTCGACGCGAGGCACCATTCGCATCACTTCGTCGACGTCTGGGCCTGCAATGCCCACCTGCGTTCGCTTTCCAAAATCGAACATCATGTTCGTGCCCGGGAGGCAGTCTTTTACGAGCCAGTGCCCGATGTCGAGCATCTGACGTTCCACATCCGGCGTAAATGTCGGATTCCACGTGACGGTGGCCGTTTCGAGATTGAACATACCGCCCCCGCTCTCAAAGATGACCGGGGCGTTCACACCGAGCATTTGCGAGACCGCCTCCACATAGGAATAGGCGCGGCCCGAACAGAGACCAAAAGCGGGCACCGCCTCATCATCCGAGCGAATCAACCGCACCAGGTCCTTCAATCGGCCCATATCATACGGTTTATACGGCTCCGCTATACAGCCATCGATGTCGGATACAAACAATCTGACCATGTCGTCGAGATCAGGGAATGAACTATTCAGTTTCCACAATCATTGTCACACCAACGGGCCGCACGGCCGGCGCCTCAGTCGACTCCACTGCGACCGCTCCTTCGCCCGCCTCCACAAACCATGTGCCGTCGGCTGTCGAAAGTTCGATCTGAAAAGGCACGTCCTCAAGCAATCCCTGGTCTCCATTAATGTGCCAGGAAATCATCCCGGAATCAGGATCCCAGCGAGTAACGAGGCGCGGCAGGGCTGCGTTGTAGACCCAGAAGTCGAAGAACCCGTCGAGGGACTCGTCCGAACCGGCTTCAAAATAGTCCTTGAGCGATGTGGTCGTCGCCGGTCGCCCACGGTGATCAAGATACCATTGCCGAAGCGTCTCAAAGAAAACGTCGTCTCCGAGTTTCAGACGCAGCAGATGCATGACGGATGCTCCCTTACGGTAGACGAGCCACGTTAACATCTCGTCAGGGGAATCGATCCGATCAGGTACCAACGGGCGGCCGATTCCTGAATCGATCGACGAGAAGTCGGCTCTCATCTCATTGGCTCTGTCTGCTCCGTCGGCGAACTCGTAAAAAAGTGTCGTGAGGTACGTTGTGATGCCCTCCGACAACCAGAGCTCCGTCCAATCGGCAATCGTGAGATCGTTTCCTATCCATTGATGTGCTACTTCATGCACCAGAACCTCTTCAAGCATATCGGACCCGTAGAGCGATGTGCTAAAAAACGGCGTGGCAGCATTCTCCATGCCCGCAAACTCGAAGGGTACCTGTACGGTCGTGAAGTGGTCGTAGGGATACGGCCCGAGCAATCGTTCGAAGAAAGCGATGACATCATGCGTACGTCTCAGTCCATACGTGGCCTTCCGTATATCGGGAGGTACGGCGAAGTGGACAACCGGCAAGGCGCCCGATTCGTCTCGGACATGTTCGAACGGCGCGAGAGCGAAAGCGAAGGTGTACACGGGGGTAGGAGATGACAACGTCCACTGCGATACACCGGCCTCCGTATAAACGAGGCGACCCGATCCGACCGCAGTCAGCGACGAGTCGTACCGAAGTGTGAGGTCGAACGTAGCTGGATCCGCGGGGTTATGCACGCCCGGCAGCCACCCCCCGGCTCGGTCGGGCCAACCATCCGTATAGACGATCCGGTAGCCGGCGTGTTGTCCTGCGTACAATCCGTCGCGAGGACTTCCTTGATAATGGATTGTCACCTGCAAGGTGTCCCGATCCGTATCGAGCGGAATCGTGAAGTGCCGACCGGACCGAGAAATGTGGCTGACCCGGACGCCATCCACAAATGCCGAGTCAATACGCGGACCGTTCAGGCCGAGGTTCACTTCCTGGACTTCCGTCTCGCGCACGAGCGTGAGACTGGCGACTCCCTCTATACGAAGCCTGGCGGCATCGACAGTGAGATCGACGTCATAATGAATGACGTCCACCCCTTCCTGCTGCAACCAGCTCGCATCCGTTGCCGAAAAGCAGCCTGCAATCAGCAGACCGATCGACAGAATCAGCAGCCTTTCAAGACTCCTTCTTCTGCATGAGTGCCGGAACCAGATCATCCACAAGTTCATCCGAAAAACCCATGCTGCTGTATCCACCGTCATGATAGAGTGTCTGCATGGTCACCATTCGTGTGAGATCACTCAGAAGACTAACGGTGTAATCAGCACAGCTTTCGGCGTCGGCATTGCCAAGGGGGGCGATCCTGTCCGCAAACTCAAACATTGCATCGAACCCTTCGATTCCGGAGCCGGCAACGGTTCGCGTCGGACTTTGCGAGATCGCATTCACGCGGATACCCCGCTTTCCGAGACGGTATCCGAACGACCGTACGATGCTCTCGAGCAGCGCCTTCGCATCGCCCATTTCAGAGTACTTGGAGTAGGTCCGCTGGGCACCGATATAGGTAAGCGCGACGATCGAGCTCCCGTCGGCCAGCACGTCCGCCTCGATCGCAGCATGAATGATGCGGTGCAGACTGACAGCGGAGATATCGAGGGTCTTCAAAAACCAGTCGTAATTGAGATCCTCATAAGGGCGATTCTTCCGGACATTGAGCCCCATCCCGATCGAATGCACAAGGAAGTCGATCTTCCCGTAGGTCTGCTTGACCTCCTCAAACAAGGATTTCAGATCTTCGGTACTGGTAGCATCTGCCCAGATCAGCTTGCTCCCCGTTTTTTCTGCCAGTTCGTCGAGGGCGCCCAGTCGTCTGGCCACCGGAGCGTTTGAGAGCGCGAACTGCCCGCCCTCCTCGTGTACACGCTCCGCAATCTGCCACGCGATACTGCTCTCAACCAGAGCACCGAAAATAACTCCCTTCTTTCCCTCAAGAAGCCCGTACGATTTGCTCATCCGAATAAATGCTTGATTTGGTCGATTTGGTAGGACGTCAAGTTAACTCCTCTGTCGATGATGCGCCACAGACCATTCAACGCAGCGGTGCCAGCAACTCCAACATGGCATCGTGAATCAGCCCGTTAGTGGCGAGGATCTCACGCGCATGAAGTGGTCTCGGCTCAGGAACGAAGTCTGTAACGCGCCCCCCGGCCTCCTCTACCAGAACCAGCCCGGCCGCGACATCCCATGGCTCAAGATCGGTTTCATAGAACGCATCGAATCGTCCGGCCGCTACATATGCAACGTCAACGGACGCAGGATTCGAGCCAGCCGGACCGAAACGATTGGTCAGGCTCT
>CBFGXY010000103.1:0-6422 GCA_965652945.1 uncultured bacterium | reverse complement strand
AACCTCGACGACATAACGCTGCGTGCGCTCAAGGTGCTCGGTGAGGTGGACAGAATCGCGTGCGAGGATACTCGGAAAACGGGGCGGCTTCTCAAGCATTTCGATATCGACACTCCGATGATCAGTTATCATGATCATAACGAGGTCAACCGGGCGCCCCAGATCGTTGGCTTCTTGAAGGCTGGGGAAGCGATCGCGCTCGTTTCGGATGCAGGCAGCCCGGGCATTTCCGATCCGGGCTTTTATCTGGTACGGGAATGTATTCGGGCAAGCATCGAGGTCCAGGCTCTTCCAGGAGCAACGGCGTTCGTGCCCGCGCTGACTGTCAGCGGCCTACCCTCTGAACGGTTCGTCTTCGAAGGTTTCCTGCCTCATAAGAAAGGCCGCAAAGGGCGGATCGAAGAACTCGCCGCTGAATCCCGCACGATTATACTCTACGAATCTCCTCATCGTATAGCTAAGACGTTGTCGCAACTCGCCGACGCCTTCGGACCCGATCGCGCGTGCTCCGTGTCCCGCGAAATCAGCAAGATGTATGAGGAAACGGTGCGGGGGACACTGGACGAGGTACAGGCCCATTTTGCAGAATCCGCCGCCAGAGGAGAATTTGTGATTGTCGTGGCGGGCACTTCATACACTGCACCCTAAGCGGCCTCCGTCGTATCTTCGGGCGATTTGAAACGATCACGTACGCTCGTCGTTCAGCGACCCACCGTTGTCGGTCGGCTCCAATATGGATGATCCGGACCCTTGCCAATCGCCAAGAATTGAAATGCGGCCGATGTCATGATCGGACAGCAGAGGTATCACGGGCAGATCCGGCAACGCGTGATCACAGTTTCTTGCGGGTACCGAACGATCCTCGAGGCAATCCGACAAATCTAGCCTGATAGACAGATCCACGAATGGAATATCGTCGCTTTGACCGGATAATCGGCGGTCTGGTCTTCCTTTATGCGCTCGTACTTTTTTCCCTGACCGTTGCCCCGACGGTCTCGTTCTGGGATCCTGGTGAACGCATCGCTGTCTCGTACGGCCTCCAAGTTCCGCATCCCCCGGGCGCGCCCTTCTATATGCTCGTGGGGCGGCTCTTTTCTATGTTCGTTCCAACTGATCTGGTGGCGCTATCAGTTGCGATGATATCCGTCATTTCGAGTGCGGTGACGGTGCTGCTCACGTTTCTCATTGTGATCCGACTGGTCCGTGAGATGCGCGGACCTCGGCAGAACTGGTCGGCGCTCGAACACATTGGGGCTTATGCGGGAGGGATCATTGGCGGGCTGACACTGGCAGCGAGCGATTCGTTCTGGTTCGATGCGGTCGAGGCCGAGACCTATGCGTTCTCAACGATGTTTACTGCGCTCGCTGTGTGGCTAACGCTCCGATGGAGCGAGCAGGCGCGCGCTCAGGATGCGACCCTGTCCAAAGGAATGCAACACGCATTCGGTTCGACCGCCGAACGATGGTTGCTGATAATCGCCTATTTATACGGCCTCGCAATCGGAATCCACCTTCTGAGCCTGCTGTCGATCTTTTTTGCTGCGTTGATCGTCTACTTTCAGCACTTTGAGAATCCTGATTGGACCAGAGGACGGAGATTTCAAGGACTCGTCATCGCAGCACTTGTCTCAAGTGCCGTCTTTCTTCTGATTTTTCCGGGGCTGGTTCGGGTCCTCCCGTCGATCGCTCGTGACTCCGGAGCGCCGGTACTATTCTTCCTCGGAGTCGCGGTGGTCCTGGGTTACGGGCTGTACTACACCCAGAAGCGCGGTTACCGAGTCGCAAACCTCCTCCTTCTCGGCATCACTCTGGTAATCGTCGGCTATTCCACCTATGCGCTGATCTACATCCGAAGCGCAGCGAATCCACCGATCGATCAGAATGATCCGGAGACGATCGAGGCCCTCATATCCTACCTGGGCCGCGAGCAGTACGGCCAGACCCCACTTTTCCGCGGTCCTACGTATGACAACCGCCTCGGAAGGATCGATTTTCAGAACGAGGTCTTGTTTCCTCGTCGGTACTCCTCCGACCCGAATCACATGCGGGTCTACGAGCGGTACAATTCCGATGCAGCTTTTTTCTTGAAGTATCAGATCGGTCATATGTATCTGCGATACTTCCTGTGGAATTTCATGGGAAGGTCAAGTGACGTTCAGGATTCTCCGGCGATCACTGGATTCAAGTTTATCGATAGTCGAATCGAACAACAGCCTGTTCTTCAGCAAACGCCCAGTGAGAAGGCTAGCCGGAACCGCTACTTCGCACTTCCGCTCATCCTGGGCCTCATAGGTGCTGGGTTCCATGCGTCGCGGGACTGGAGACGGGCGTTCGCCGTGGCCACCTTGTTTTTCATGACAGGAATCGGAATCGTCCTGTATCTGAATCAGACTCCCCTGCAGCCTCGTGAACGGGATTACAGCTATGCCGGATCGTTCTTCGCATTCAGTTTGTGGGTCGGCCTGGGCGCAACGGGGGTCATTGAGTTGATAACCGATGCGCTACGGAAAAGCATTCAGAATCCCCGGTCGCTCAATCAGATAGCGGCCGGAATTGGAGTGGTCCTGTTCTTGGCCGTTCCCGTCTGGATGATGTTGGAGAACTATGACGACCACGATCGCTCGGGCAACTACGTCGCTCGGGAATATGCGCTCAACATGCTCGAGAGCGTAGATGAGAACGCGATTCTGTTCACCAACGGCGACAATGACACATTCCCCCTGTGGTACCTCCAGGAGGTGGAAGGAATCCGGCGTGATGTGCGTGTGGCGAACCTCTCGCTCCTGAACACGCCCTGGTATGTCAATCAGCTCAAGAACCAGGCCGCCCGCGACTCCGACCCACTTCCCATTTCCATGCCGGATGCCCGAATACAGGATCTGAACGTAGCCCAGTGGCAGCCGCGCGAAATTGAGATACCCGTTGATCCGCAACTCCTATCCGAAGACGGATTGTTGGCGGCTCTTGAAGATTCCAGTCGCGTCGAAAGTCCTATGCGGTGGGTTTATACCGGACGACCGTACTCGGAACAGTTTAACATTGTGTATGCCGCTGATCAGGTGGTACTGGACATCGTCTCGACCAACGCTGCCCGGGGATGGGAACGACCGATCTATTTTGCGGTGACGGTCAGTCCTGATGGACAGATTGGCCTGGAGGATTATTTCCAATTGGAAGGTCAGGCATTCAGGGTGGTCCCGATCAGGTACGAAGCGCCACTTGGACGGGTCGTACCAGGACTCACCGATGAGAAAATCAAACAGTTCGCCTTTACGAATCTCGACAACCCGGATGTTTACTTCGATGAGAACATCCGCAGGATGGTGGACAATTACCGCAATGTCTTCTCCCACACGGCACAACAACTCGCAGAGCAGGGACACACCGATCGAGCTCTTGCAGTGCTCGACACACTGGTAACGCGAATTCCCTTTGAGACCATTCCGGGAGATGAGCGCTCATACATCCTATTGGCACGGGCCTATGAAGCCGCGGGCAATCGAGACGCCGTAACGGAAATGATGCGCCGGGCCGAACCACGAGTGCTGCACCGATTGACCACGGCGCAAACGCCTCGGGAGATGGATTTTGCGGCACAGTACGTTTCTATGATTCGCTATGCTTATATGCAGGCGGGCGATTTCGAAGCCGCTTCGGAGTTCAGCGCCCGTATCGCTGATCTGCTCGGCGACTCCACCTATGTTCAATCTCCCGAGGAGATACGTCAGTGGTATCAGCGGGAAACGCAATACCTCGAGGATATCGACGAGGAAGAAACATCTTCGGAGAACTGAAAACAGATCGGCTCATCATGGCAACCGGATTCCACAGCGTGTGGGATCCGGTTTTTTAGTTTAAAGCGCAAAAGGTATAGGACTATTGGCGCAATGTGGCCTCCAGCCCTCCAACGACGTTGACAGTCGCTGGTGTCATTATATACTTTTCACACAAAGGCTCTATATCCCTCTGAGTGGCCCTGACGATTGACCGTCCGATCCGATCAGAAGCTTACCCAATGTTAAGCGCTCTAATTGGGTGCAGCCTGGCAACCACCCCAGGGATGAGCGCGGTCCCAGAATCTTTCAGCATCACAGCATTCGGGGTTCGCAAGCATGAGACGCCTCGCCGCTGCCAGACATTGCGTTTGACATTGCTCGCTGCACGCAGGTGGTACCTGAGTCGAAGCGATTCGACGAGACAGCATGACTACAAATTTGCAACACGATATTCTCTACCCATCTCACTATTAATCATCATCCAAAGAGGCTTTCATGAGTACCCTGCGAAGCGTTGTGAAATGGTTCGACGCAAAAAAAGGATACGGTTTCATCCACCACCCGGAAGGTCAATCAGATATTTTTGTGCATTACTCTGCCATCGCTTCCGATAGGAGATTTAGAACACTGAGAACGGGCCAGAGCGTTGACTTCGAGCTTGAAGACGGTCCGAAAGGTCTGCATGCATTCAATGTGGTCGGGCATGACGAGTTCGAAGACACGCCCCAGGAAGAGGAGTCACAATCACGAGAATCGGCCTCGTCAGGATTCAGGGGAGTGACCGATTACTCCCGGCAGTCACAAAGTGCCTAGGCGTTGTTATTCCGGGGCCGCAGAGCTATTTTATGGACACGGTATGCGGGGTCCCGGCTCCGCTCGGCTCAATGATGTCCAGCTTCTCTCGCAAGGCCTCTCATGTCTTTTTCGTTCTCGAATGACGACTTCGATCGCATTGCCGAAGTACTCGGTGTAAAAGCGAAGAAAGAAGAAGGCGTGGTCCGTTTCGAACTTCAGAATGAGTCTAACGGCCGCAAGCTGGCTCTCGAAATCCATCCGAACCTGGCCTTATCTGACTCCATAACTGAGGACGAGACCACGAATCTCGTGTCAGTTTATTCTCAGAGCTCGTTCTTGCAACTCCAGCGATGCACGGGTTTTATTGCCAGTGAGGAACTCGGAGAAGTTATCTTTTTCGCCCGAAATGCAGGTGCTACGAATGGTCTCGTAGTCGAGCGTGAGGTCGGATGCTCACTCTATGCCAACGTAGACGACCGCCTACTGTCGACTGATTTCACCCAGCTTCCTCCCGAATTGATCATGAGTAGCGTCGCGCTGTCAATGACGGAGACGCTTTTCAATGATCTTGGGTGATCGAGCGGCGCTTTCCGGTCTGGTCCCGCACCGAAAGCGTATCAAGCATCAGTTCTGCCCCGACGCTGCTTGATAAAATGGAAGGAGACAGCGCGCTGCATATTGCCGTCGATCATCCCAGGCTGTCGTTGCCAGAAGACCGTCTGCGGTGTCTTATCCGGCATGTCATCCGTCGCGAAAACCACACACTGGGCGATCTGTCTGTCGTGCTCTCGAATCGGAATTCGGTGCTCCGCATGAACCGCGAGTATCTCGAGCATGACTACCCTACCGATGTGCTGGCCTTCGACTACCGAGATCACCGTGAGGCTCCGATCGATGGAGAGATTTACATCGACCTCGATACGGCAGAAGAACGCTGCAGCGAATTCGGTTCATCGTTCGAAGACGAGGCTGCGCGTTATGTTGTACATGGTCTGCTTCACCTAATGGGCCACGAAGATGCCACGGAAGAAGCGGCTTTGAAGATGAAACGTCTGGAAGACGAGTACCTCGAGGCGTATTGGACAGCACCATAACATCTGAGCGGTCCGGTCGGTAAACAGTTCGACGAGTCGGGGGTATCAACTATAGCGACTCGCGAGAGACGCTTCCGCATCACCGTGCAACTTTAGCAACGGAGGTATCCATGCAAATTCAGTTCACCGCCCGCCACTTCGACGCCACTCCTGAACTTCGCACGTACGCCGAAGAACGTATCCAAAAACTGTCCAGGGTCTATGACGGGATTTCAGAGGCGACCATCGTTCTCACCCGCGAGGACAACGGCGCGCCGCACAAAGGAGCTGAAATGAGCCTGCGAGTATATCGACAGACACTGACCGCACGGGATACGGCCCCCACGCATGAGCAAGCCATTGATACCGCAGTATCACGCCTGCGACGACAACTCATGCGGTATAAAGCAAAGCTGAAAAGCACGAACCGATTCGAACATCGCTGAGCGTGCAACGTCGGCCTCGGTACTCCTGGTACCGGGGCCTTTTTGTTAGGCCATCATTCGCAACGGTTCGGCCACACGGAGAACCACATCAGCCGATTGCATGATGTAGAAGTGCACACATGGCACGTTAGCGCTCATCAACTCTTCTGCCTGCTTTAACGCCCAGGCAACACCTACATCTACGACAAACTCATCTTCGACCGATGCCACCTCGCGAGCCAGTTCCTCCGGCATATCGACGTGGAAGTTCTTAGGTAAGGAATTCAACTGCCGCTTGCTCGCCTACAGATTTCTGCGTTGGGGTGGCGGGATATCCCGAAAAACACTTCGAG
>CBFGXY010000102.1:0-6426 GCA_965652945.1 uncultured bacterium | reverse complement strand
CAGTGGGCGAATGTGGTCCGTTGGGAAATGAGGACGAGACTGTTTCTCCGCACCATGGAGTTTCTCTGGCAAGAAGGACATACGGCGCATGCAACCCGCGAAGAAGCCGTTGAGGAAGCCGAACGAATGCTCGAGGTGTATGCGGAATTCGCGGAGGACTTTATGGCGATGCCCGTACTGCGTGGACTGAAATCGGAGAGCGAACGGTTCGCCGGTGCGGTGGACACCTACTGTATCGAGGCGTTGATGCAGGACGGCAAAGCGCTTCAGGCAGGTACGAGCCATTTCCTCGGACAGAATTTCGCGAAGGCATTCGACTGCACTTACCAGACGAAAGATAATCGCCTGGAGTACGTATGGGCTACGTCCTGGGGTGTTTCCACGAGGCTCATTGGCGGATTGATCATGACTCACTCGGATGACCAGGGACTGGTTTTGCCTCCTCGACTGGCTCCAACGCAAGCAGTGATCATTCCCATTTACCGGAACGACGAGGAGAAGGGGGCGGTGATGGAGGCCGCTCATTCTCTCGAATCAGAACTGAAGAGTGCCGGTATCCGAGTGAAACTGGATGCCCGTGAGAGTCATCGGCCGGGCTGGAAGTTTTCCGAGTACGAAGTGCAAGGTGTCCCGGTGAGGTTGGCCATCGGCCCGCGCGACGTGAAGAACGGGGTCGTCGAAGTGGCACGCCGCGATACCAAATCAAAGGAATCTGTCGACCGGCAAGGAATTGCACCGAAGATCAGCGAGCTGTTGAAGGATATCCAGCAATCACTTTTCGAGCGGGCACTGAACTTCCGGGCGACGAATACGCATCGAGTTGACTCCTATGATGAGTTCAAAGAAGTCATCGAGAACCGGGGGGGGTTCGTCGAGGCTCATTGGGATGGGTCTGCCGAAACGGAGGCACGCATAAAGGAAGAAACAAAAGCCACTATTCGTCTCATCCCCATCGAAGGAGAGAAAGAACCCGGAAAAGACATGATTTCAGGCAACCCTTCATCACAGAGGGTAGTGTTTGCCAGATCCTACTGATCATCAACGAATGGTACGTGACACGATAGCGGAAGCGGACGTCTCTCGGCCCAGCGAACTGATCGCGGAAATCATTTCGTGGGTGATCAACCCGCTTGTGCTGCCTGTCATTTCAGTAGCCCTGGTCGCCTGGTGGGGAGGTGGATCAGGATCGGAAGTAGCACTCGTTTCATTTTTAGGGGGGATTTTCTTTGCGCTGATTCCGGGTGGTATAGTATGGGTGCTGCTTCGGATGGGTCGGGTGGATTCGATGGATATCCGAATGCGTCAGAAAAGACTGGTCCCTTTCATCGCCGGAGTGGCGTCATTTGCCGGGGGCCTGCTTGCCCTGGCGGGTGTCCACACGCCTGCCGCCACGCTTATTATCGCGCTGACTCTCTGCCTGATCGTAAATGCCGTCGTCTTGACATTCATCACGCTGTACTGGAAAATTTCCGTGCACGGGGCAGGAATAGGCGGGGTCGTCGGTTTATTATTATTCCTGAAACTCGTCCCGATCCTTCCCGAGAACTCTGCGCCGGGGGCATTGAATGTGGCACTGTTGTTGGCACTTCTCGCGCTGCCCGCCGTTATCTGGGCGCGGGTTCGATTACAGGCACATACGTCAGGACAGGCCCTCACCGGCGCCGCGGCGGGTATCATTCTTCCTCTCGTCCAATTATATTCTCTCTGGACACTTGGCATCCTCATTCCCATCTGACGATTCTATCGAGGCATCGCTACGAACTTCCATTTAATGCACGTCGCTCGTAGCGGCTTTATGCGTACTCTCTGCCTCGTATTTCTAATCGGGTTGATTGCGGCCTGCGCCCCGACCTCCACCCTGGCGCAAAATTGGGGAGCGATCTCGGGACACGTCACTGAAAGTGCAACCGGTGAACCACTACCGGGCGTCACAATTCTGATTCAGGGGACGGATTTCGGCACGGCAACCGCTCGCGACGGCGAGTTCTCCTTCAGAATCCCCACCGGCACGTACGTACTCCGCTTTTCTTTCATTGGATTTCAGACCGTCATCGATACGGTCACCGTTCGCCGGGACGCGGTAACGGAGCTCTCGGTACGGATGCATCCGGCGACTTACGACCTCGATGAAGTGACGGTCGAAGAACGATCGGTCTCAGAGGTCGGCGTCTTTGAGCTCACGCCTCGAGAGCTTCTCGATATTCCATCTCCATTTCGCGGCTTCAGAGCATTGAAAGTGCTGCCGGGCGTCGCCACGAATAGCGAACTGTCGAATCAGTATTCCGTGCGGGGCGGTGGATTCAATGAGAACCTCGTGTTCATTAACGGTTTCGAGGTTTTCATGCCGTTCCGGGTGCGGCAGGGAGAACAGGAGGGTCTGGGACTGTTCAATCCGGAAATGACCCAGAATGTCCGACTCTACACGGGTGGATTTCCGGCACGCTATGGCGGGAAGCTGTCGTCAGCGCTCGAGATCGAATACGCGCCCGCAGCTGATAAAAGATTGAGTGCCTCGGCCTACGCATCACTACTCGATGGAGGAGCTACGGTAGGATACCGATCGAAGGATGACCGAATAGCAGTCATCGCATCGGGAAGACGGGCGCGGGCCCAGCGGTTCTTTTCGACGCAGGAACGCAAAGGTGAGTACCGGCCCGATAACGCGGACGTCCAACTTTCTACGGAAATCCGTATCGCCCAGGGTCACCAGATCGAACTCCTCGGGATATACGCCGATCACACATTCGCACTCGAGCCGTCCAATCAGAAGACTTATTACGGCATCGTCAGTGCTGATCCTACGCGACCTTCCGACCTGCAGGCGTTGTGGCTCGACTACAGCGGATCCGAACGCGACCGAAGCACGGTGACATTCGGAGGCGCCAGACTCTACAACTCGCTGTACCCCGGACTTAACATCGCTCATTCGATCGCCTACTTTTCCACGCGGGAGCAGGAACGATTCCATATCAGTGGAACGGGAGTGCTCTTTCAAGTAGATCCAGGAGGCGACCCCGGGAGCGGAAGTGGCCATTTCCCCACAGGCACCGCTCGCCAGGAAGATCGTGCAGAGAACGATGTTCAGGTTGACATGCTCACCGCGGAGGGCCGCTATCGATGGCTGAAAGGACCGGGCGTCTTCGAAGGTGGGTGGAGCGCACGGCGTATTCAGTTCTCTGATTCCATCGATGAGATGGCAGTGGTTGTTGGACCGAATGCTGAAGGAGAAACCGTGCGCGTGGTAATCGACAGTCTCGTGGATTCAGCGACGCTGTCGGCAAACCAGATGGGCGCCTATGCCCAGTACTCGTTCACTCCGCTCGAAGACACGGAGCGGCTCATGCTCACGGGAGGGATCCGGACCGACTACTTCGATTTCAACGATGAGTGGACGATCTCGCCCCGATTGTCTGCACGATACGTAGCGTCGCAGCGGATCACGCTCAATGCATCACTGGGTGTATACCATCAGGAACCCACTTACCAGGAACTCAGAGGCAGACCCGAACCAGGCGAGGGATTACTGGGCGCGCTCAACCGAGACATCAAGTCGCAGCGATCAGTCCAATTTGTCGGCGGCATCGATTACTTCCTCCCCTCCCGCCGGCTCTACCTGAGATTCGAAGCCTATTATAAGCACCTCACGAACCTCATTTCGTATGACATCGAGAACGTGCGCGTAAGGTATTCCGGAGAAAATGATGCCCGCGGACATACGTTCGGTTTTGATACGCAGATTCGTGGTGAGCTCGTGCCCGGACTGGAAAGCTGGCTGAACTACAGCTTCCTCGTATCGCGCGAGTCATTCCTGCCGGAGTTCGAAACCGATTATCGACAGGGTCTCATCCCGCGTCCAACCGATCAGCGGCACACGTTTTCCGTATTCGTTCAAGACTACGTTCCCGGTGATGACACCTGGAAACTGCACCTTCGCGCCCTGTTCGGAAGTGGCCTCCCCTACACACCTCCGGTAGAGGGGCCGAAGCTGGGAGACATTGTGTTGCAGGTACCCGGCCCGCGATCATCCGCACGATTTACTGAGTACATGCGCGTGGACCTCGGCGTCACCAAGACAATTAACGTGACGGGCGAAGGTTCGGACGGCATTCGCTTGAACCTGACGGGGGAACTGCTCAATGCCTTCGATATGGTCAACACGGTCGCGTATTCATGGGTGCCGGGTGGCGACGGTGTATGGCGGCGCATCCCCACTCGCCTGACGCCTCGGACATTCAACGTACGGCTGCGCCTCGACTTTTGAGGCTCAAGAGCGGCCGATCGTGCCGAACTTGCTGAGTCGGTGTGCCATGCGGGCAGGCTCGGGCAACTTGAAACGATGTGCGGTTTGGAGCGCAATCTCAACCGCTTCAGAAAGCTGGACGCGGTGGCCGGCACTGACGAAAACGGGCTTTACCCCAACTCGCGTGCGCAGCACACGACCAATCTCCTCCTCGTGATGCATGAGGGGCACCTGCGCGCCGCGCCTGTTCGGCGGATCGCCATGCGTTCCAACCAGGCGGGTTTTGGCCACGCCAATGCAAGGATGCTCGAGCACCAACCCAAGGTGTGCCGCGAGGCCAAATCGACGCGGATGCGCCACGCCCTGTCCGTCCACCATCAAGACGTCGGGGAGCTCACTTAAAAGATCCAGTACGGGCAGCAGTACCGGTATCTCCCTGAAGCTCAGAAGCCCGGGTACATACGGAAACGGGACGGGCATTTCGAGCCGGTGATACTCGATCAGTTCGCATTCGGGGTACGACATGACCACGACGGCCGAGGCAGCATTCACCTTCCCTCGGATGCTCACGTCGATTCCTCCGATCGTCCGAATCTCACGGGCGATGGGCGTATGACTCACGCGCGGTGCTAACTCACGCTGAAGAGCAACGGCCTCCTTCGGCGTTATATCCCATCGATGATTAAACCGAACGTGATGCCCAGATTTATTCTGGCCGTTCTGCTCGAGCATTTCTCCCAATTCCCCCTGACTGCTGTGCTGCCCTTCCGATGCACATCTCTGTACGATGTTGCATGGATAATTAACGGCCGCGGAGTCTATGGATCAGGGGATGGAACACTCGGCCTTGAAGCCGCGGTACCATATCACGACGCCGCGGAGCAGCTCTTAAAGAGTCGCATCCGGCCCGAGCGCGGATTCAAGTCGACGATAATAAGGCCTGACACAACCGTCCCACCACGGAACGACGGCATCTCGTCGGATGTGACCTGCTGAAAGCCGACCGTCGCTTCGTCGTCAAATGTGCGGGCGTACCTGGACAACTCCTCACAGATTGCCTCGTTGTCGAGTCCGCGCCGGAATCCCATCGTCGCGATCTGTTGCATCCGCACCTCGATATGCGGGAGAACGGGATTCAATACCTGAACTACCGGAGCAAATCGATGTGTGGGCCGAGCCGAGGTGTCCGATTCCGCCGTGCCTCTTCGTCCAGGCTTTATGAGCCGGAGCGCGGAGCCTGCCGTCATTTGAGGTTCGATAATCATTAAACAACTGCTTACTGCCAGGTGAGTCGGTGTCTCGTATCGGACGGACCCGGATTCACTTAACACTCCCCTGCAGAATCAACATGAAGTTGATGCAGTATGCCGTCGACTCAACTTGCTGACGTGTTGTGAATCGCTGCGCGAATATGAAGAGGCGGGGCATAATCGAAATAGCGGCACACGATGAAGAACTGCGCGTTGACATATCGTGCGTCGCGGATATATCTTTCAGATTCTTTTGTACCGGGTCCTTAGCTCAGTTGGTTAGAGCGCTACGTTGACATCGTAGAGGTCGGTGGTTCGAATCCACTAGGACCCACACCCATGCCGACCGCAGCTTCATCACCAGACAGGTCAGACCCCCAGCCGGAGGGCCTTTCAGACTGCGGAGGGTATGCCACGTGTATTTTCGATAAAGCAGAGCGCCCTCATTTTGACGGGCGCTTTTTTTCATTCACGCCGATCGACCCTATCACTCGGGTTCGACTTCCATGAAAGACAAGATCCAGATTACCCTCCCGGATGGTTCAACGCAGATTTTCGATCGGGGCGTGACGGGATACGACGTCGCCAAACGGATCTCGGCCGGACTGGCGCGCCAGGCGCTCGCCGTGAAGGTGAATGGCCGGGTACAGGATCTGCATCTCCCTATCGATGATGACTCGCAGGTGCAGATTCTGACATGGAACGATCCAGAAGGAAAGGCCACGTTCTGGCACTCCACGGCACATCTGATGGCCGAGGCGCTCGAAGCTCTTTATCCCGGGGTAAAATTTGGCATCGGTCCCGCAATCGAGAACGGCTTTTATTACGACGTTGATCTGGGCGACCGGAAGCTCACGAATGATGACCTCGAAGTGATCGAGGACAAGATGCGTGAGCTGGCCAGACGGGATGTCCCATACGAACGGCGCGAGGTTT
>CBFGXY010000101.1:0-6588 GCA_965652945.1 uncultured bacterium | reverse complement strand
ATGCTACCTGGCTCGAGTCGATCGATAAAGGCTGGCTTCGGTTCGTAAGCTTCGACCTCGTCAAAATTGCACTGGTGGCGACCGTCTACTCCGGCACACGCCGCCTTTTCTAAGATGTAGATTTTCCTCTACAGGCGCGGTCCTCTACCCCTCATCTGCGCCTCGGGCGCCGTTCCTCCGGGAGCGGCGCCTTTTTTGTTGGGAACGGTTGTGGAACCGCCGATTTCGGCGTCCTGTACCACACGATCCTCTCATTGGAGTAGTGGAATGCCGCTGAAAATATCTCTCCTTCTCCTGCTTCTATTCGGCCTCACATCGAACGGGGAGGCGATTGCGCAGCGGAGCGACCAGGCGTCGGTCCTGAAAGATCCGCTCGTGGAATATCAGGCTCGGAGAGGACTGGCATACCTGTATAACTTCGAGTTTGATCGCGCCGACGTACTCTTCGGACAAATCAACGACCGATTTCCCGAGCATCCAATCGGGCCCTTCCTGATGGCGCTCAACACTTGGTGGCAGATTCTTCTGGACCTCTCGGATGACTCGCTGGATGAGGCGTTCTATCAGCAGATGGAACTCGTAATCTCGCGGAGTGACAGGCTTCTCCGCCGAGACCGTCGAAACTTCGACGCGATGTTCTTTAAGGGAGCGGCTCTGGGTTTCCGCGGCAGGCTAAGATCCAATCGAGGTGAGTGGTACCGGGCGGCACGTGACGGCGTAAGGGCCATGGATTATGTCTTTGCCGTGGCAGATGCCGATCCGGACAATCCGGACTATATGTTTGGCCGAGGCATCTATGATTATTATGCATCGGTCATCCCCGAGCGGTATCCGTACACACGTGCCGTCATGATGCTATTCCCTCGTGGAGACCGTGAGCGTGGCTTGCAATTGCTTGAACAGACGGCCAGAGACGGACTGTTCATCCAGACGGAAGCAGCATACTTTCTGCTGCAGATTTACTACGTCTTCGAGAACGACCGCGAGAAGAGCCTCTACTATTCAACCTGGCTGCGCGAGCAGCATCCACGGAACTCATTTTTCCACACCTTCCACGGAAGGGCACTCGCACGCTGGGGCCAGTGGAAAACCGCCGAGCGTGAGTTCACGGACGTCCTGTCTCGGTATCAGTCGAACCAGACCGGATACAATGAGGCGGCAGCCGAACAGGCCCATTACTATCTCGGCCGCATAGCACTGATGTCGCACGATTACGATCTGGCTCTGACGCATTTCCAGGATGTAGAACGTCTGGCCGCGCGAACCGATGAAGACACGTACTTCAAAGTGCTCGGCAGGCTGCGCCAGGGCATGACATACGATGCCATCGGCCGCCGAAGCCAGGCGGAGCATATGTATCGCACCGTTCTCGGGATGAAGGACTGGGCGGGAGCACACGACCGGGCAGAACAGTATCTGGCCACACCGTATAACATGGGTCGTGCACACTATGGCCGATAGATGAGAAATGGTATGATGCGTTTTCGGTATTCCGAGTGGATCGAGGAGCGGCATGGAAGTGTCCGGAACGCGTTCGACAGGCTATTCGATCTGTTCCAGCAACTGCTCCAGTATACAGCCGGCGATGCAGCCGAGGCTCTGAACTGGCTCACGCAGCTAGATCAGAAATACGGCCTGACGGACGATTCCATGGGAATCGGCGATTTCATCGACGAGTTGAAGAAGCGAGGTTTTCTGAAAGATGACGATTCAGGTGGATCGGTCGTGATTACCGCAAAGGCTGAAAGATCTCTTCGTCAGCGGTCGCTGGAGGAGGTGTTTCGCCAGATGCGGAAGGGTGGTCGAGGTCGGCATGCAACACCGTTAGCAGGATCGGGCGACGAACGCCTGACAGAAACGCGGCAATGGAGCTTCGGTGACGATCCGCATTTGCTCGATGTAACCACCACACTATCGAACTCCTTCCGGCGAACGGGCATCGATCGATGGAACCTTTCGGAAGACGACTTTGAGGTGTACGAGACGGACCATCATTCAAGTATGGCAACCGTGCTCATGATCGACCTATCGCATTCGATGATCCTCTACGGTGAGGATCGCATCACGCCGGCACGGCAAACGGCGATGGCGCTCGCCGAATTGATCTTAACTCAGTTCCCCAAAGACACACTCGATATCGTTGCCTTCGGAAACGATGCCTGGGAAGTATCCATCAAGGATCTACCCTATCTGCAGGTCGGTCCCTTCTACACGAATACACGTTCTGGTCTACAACGTGCACGGGATATCCTGCATCGGCGGAAGCATCAGAATAAGCAGATTTTCATGATTACTGATGGGAAGCCGAGTTGCCATATCGAGAATGGCCGCATGTACCGAAATCCCTACGGCCTCGATCGGAGGATCGTAAATAAGGTGCTGGACGAAGGGGTGATCTGCCGTCGCGAAAACATTCCCATCACAACCTTTATGATTGCACGTGATCCATATCTGCAGGGATTCGTGCGCGAGCTGACGCAGGCGAACGGCGGCCGGGCATACTTCGCCTCACCTGACCATCTGGGTGAGTTCATCTTTGTCGACTATATCCGGAACCGCCGGAAACGCGTTCGTTAGCCTCTGGCAATTTAGTAGAGCAAGTGCTCCTCGATACGGCTTACCCACTTTGGCACTCGCGTAAGATCGGATATCGTATCGAAACTGAGTTCACCTCGATCGATCTTGTGCGCAATGTCTGATCGCCCGATCAAACGATCGAAGTGATCTCGTCCGTCGGGATTCACCATCGTGGGATAGCGTCGCCACTGAAATTCCTTCGGCGTCCGGCCCGCAATTACGCTGAGGATTTGTAGTCCGAGCGCCACAGGTCGTACATCGCGTCGGCTGGTGACGTGGATTTTTATGCCCTGGCACAGCCGTCCGCTCCAGGGATCGAGTTCGGGAATGAACTCAATCTCTTCAAGTTCTACATGGTCGGTCGATATCCCAGCTACAATATCTCGAGGTCGCAGCCAGGGAGCACCGATCACCTGGAACGGGAAATCGGTTCCTCTTCCCACACTCAGGTTCGTCGCTTCGAACAGGCAGGTACCAGGGTAAAGCAGGGCCGAATCGAATGAGGGCATCGAAGGTGAGGTAGCGACGAAGGGCAGGTCCAGATCGGGCCACTGGTGGGCACGTTTCCAACCCCGAATGGGAACTACGCGGAGGTCGGCATCCGGTCGACGCTCTGCCGCCCATAACCGGGCAAACTCCCCGACCGTGAGGCCATGTCGAATGGGGATGTCCAGCCTTCCGAGAAACGATTCACAGCAATCCAGATCCAGCAGCGGTCCTTCACACATTGCGGGATCGCCCCCGATGGGGTTGGGTCGATCAAGCACGATGATTGGTACACCAGCCTCCGCACATCCATCGATTACGTGCGATATCGTCCAGATGTACGTGTAGAAGCGTGCTCCAATATCTGGAAGATCGATTAGAACGACATCAATTCCTTCGAGCGCATTCCTGGCGAGACCCGTCCCTGTGCCGTACAGGCTGACAACCGGAAGCTCGGTCAACGGATCACGACCATCTGCCACAGAAGCGCCGTCAGGCGCGAGAGCTCTAATCCCATGCTCTGGCGAGAAGAGTTGCACCAGGTTAAATCCCTTATCCAGAAGTGCCAGCCGAGATGGCCGCGAAGAGTCGCACGTCCGCGCAGAGTCATTTGTTACGAGTCCCAGACGATCTCCCACGACCCGTCCTTTCTGGATAAACTCATCTATTCCAAAACGCACACTCATTGTGTCGAAGCACCCCTCTAAAACTCACTAATCTTCCGCCAGATCAAATAACGGGGAATCCCATCCAAGGTACTTTTTCCTGCGAATAACATTTCGGACATTCCTGTCTTAATTTGTTCGTCGAACCCTCAGCATCCCATAACCACCATGGCCGCCGTATCCGCAACTGATCAATATGAATATTCCAACTCCCCAAAAATCATTCAGGGTGGAATGGGAATCGGTGTATCGAGTTGGCGCCTGGCACGGGCGGTTGCCGAAGCGGGTGAGGTCGGTGTCGTATCTGCTACCGCCATCGATTCCGTACTTGTACGTGAGTTGCAAGCCGGCGACCCCAACGGGCGCCTGGATGTCCTGGCCTCTTATCCGGATCAGGAAATCGTGCAGCATCTCGTTGAGACGTACTATGTAGAGGGAGGTATCGCACCCGATGCGCCGTACAAGCTTCTGCCCATGCACCGCTTCCGACCGACCGTACGGTCGCAGCGGATTCTCAGCGCGGCGGCATTCAGTGAAGTGCGACTTGCGAAGAAGGGGCATGCGGGCTATGTGGGGATCAACCTCTTGTGTGAATTGAAGCGCTACACACTTCCATCTCTCTATGGCGCAATGCTTGCGGGTGTAGACGCGGTCATGATCGGCGCGGGGATCCCGATAGAGGAGGGAAACCTGCTTCAGGATCTTGCCGATGGAAGGCCTTGCCGGTTGCGCTTCGAGGTCGACACTTCGCTCTCGGAGGCGAAGGCAGGCCCATTTTATTACCATCTCGATCCGGCGGATCTGGTGCCGGAGGTCGTGCCACTGCGGCGACCGGATTTCTACCCGATCGTCTCGTCCGACACCCTGGCCCGCATACTGAAGGCGAAGCTGCCCGAAGGCATAATCACGGGTTGGATCATCGAAGGACCGACGGCCGGCGGCCACAATGCTCCGCCTCGAAACAAGGCCTACACTGAATCAGGAAATCCGGTTTACGGTGATCGCGACTTGGCCGATCTCGCGAAAGTGGCCGACCTCGGTCTACCTTTTTATCTGGCTGGAGGGTATGGCGATCCCGAGAAGGTCTCGGATGCGATGAAACAGGGAGCGGCCGGTGTCCAGATCGGTTCCCTCTTTTCCTTGTCGTATGAGTCCGGTTATCCGGACGAGTACAAACGCAGTCTGATTGAACAGATCCATGCCGGGTTGATCACGATTCGAACCGACGGCCGCGTCTCTCCGACTGGATTTCCATTCAAGGTCATCGAGGTCGAGGGCACGAATGGTGTAGCGGAGGTTTATGAGCAGCGTACGAGAATGTGCGATCTCGGATACCTGCAGGAAGCCTACCTCGATAAGAATGGACGCCTTCTCGCCCGGTGTGCATCCGAACCTGTGGATGAATACGTGCGAAAGGGCGGAAAACTAGAAAACACAGAGAACCGAGGCTGTCTCTGTAATGGATTGATGGCGAACATCGGGCATGGCCAGCGACGAGCTTCGGGCAATGAACTGCAGCTCTTCACAGGAGGCGATGAGCTCCTGACTCTGCCGCTCGGCTCACTCGAGAATCCATCGTATTCAGCGCTCGATGTGCTGGAATACCTGCTTCCGCAATCAGTTATCGCGGAAAGATGAGAGTGAATGTGGTGCCTTCGCCCTTCCGACTTCGAACATCGATCCTGCCTTGCATGAGATCGACTAGCCGCCTCGCGATTGCCAGGCCCAGCCCCGCGCCCTCATAAGAACGCGCAAGCCCATGCGACTCCTGAGCAAACTCATCAAACAGCTTCGGACGGAAATCGCTATCGATACCTATCCCCGTATCGACTACTGAAACGACGGCCGATTCTTCTGCAGCCCACAACCGAATCGTAATGCCGCCCTCGAGCGTGAACTTGAGTGCGTTGGCCAGAACATTGTTGAAGACTCGTGCGAAGGCCACGGGGTCAATCTTCGTGATCAGCTCTTCCTGTAGCTTTTCAATTTCCAGATAAAGACCCTTACTCTCAGCTTCGGGTGCCAATAATGGTAGCAGTGAACGGACCTGCTCGACAAGATCCACTTGTCTTGGTTTCAACACGACCGATCCGCTCTCGAGATTGGCAAGATCCAATACGGATTCCAGCGTCATCATCAACCGTTCTCCGCCTACTTTTATCAACCGCGCCATTTCCGACAGATCGCCGCTGGTCTCGTCCATCAGGACGTCGGAAAAGCCGATGATCGAGGTCAGAGGCGTGCGGATCTCATGGCTCATGTTGGCAAGGAAGGCATCCTTCATTCGAGCCATCTCCTCTGCCGTGTCGCGCGCCCTGATCAATGTCTGTTCAAAATGCTTTCGCTGGGTCACATCCCGCACGATGGCGATTACATCTTCCTCTCCGCACCGGACTACGCGAGCTTCGAAGTGCTGGATCGCACCTGACAGAACTTGTAAAGGATATTCGATCGTCTGGACGGTGGAGGTCGAGAGGGCACGGTCAATCGCGTCGAAGTAAGCCGACGCAATGTCGGGTGGAAGTATCTCAGCGATATTTCGGCCCAGCATTTCCTCGATAGGCGCTGCAAGGCCGTGCGACTGATTCGCTCGGACATTGAGGTACTCTCCGCGCTCGGACAGCCGGAAGACCAGGTCCGGCACTGCCTCCAGCATGGCGCGACTCACGCTTTCGCTGTGCTGATGGGCCCGCCCCAGCTCACGCACCATCGTCATATCGCGGGCAATTCCAATCACTCCGACGACTTCTCCTCGGGCATCCCGGAGCGGGGAATTGATGATCGAGGTGGTCAGACTGGAGCCGTCCTTATGAGAGGTGACAAACTCTCCCGCCCATGACTTCCCCTCCCTGATTCGATC
>CBFGXY010000100.1:0-6600 GCA_965652945.1 uncultured bacterium | reverse complement strand
TCGCTGCGAAGCATCGCCTCGGAATCTGACAGGTCGGCTGCCACCTCGACTGCCGCGCCACGAAACAGCCGTGCCGCCGGCCCGAACTCTTCATCTGCGTCAGGTGAAGCGGGCTGTGAAGCCGCCTCTTCCTCCGTCGCACTTATGAACGAAGAGATGTTCTCACCCTCGCTCCACCCATTGTCATTCCATGCGAATACACGCCAGTAGTAGGTCTGCCCATCCGGCGGCAGTACCTGCTCAAGCTGAATATTGTTGGCTTCGCCCACATTCTGCTCAAACACGACGGATTCGAAGTGGGTATCCGAGGCGACCTCGACGAAGTACGCCTTCGCCGTATCGACTTTCTGCCAGACCAGGCGCAGCTGTCTGCTGTCGATCACTCCTTCCTTCGGAAACAGAAGAACTGGAGCCCTGGGGATGATCTCTTCGGGTCTTTTCTCGTCGGCCATGCCGTTCTATCTGATCACATCGCCACTTCTAACGACAGATGTGGCTAAACGTTTTGAAAATCGAGTGACTCCTGCAAATAGGGATCGTTTTGCGGAATGAGACTGTGCCGTGACAGACGATACATGAACGCTGCCGCGAAGATGCCGAGCAGGCCAATCCATGCCGCAAAGTCGATCCAGTGGAAACCGCCCGTCGGGTTGTTAACCGGCATGACGATCCAGTGGATGTCGAACCAGTGCATTCCGATAAACAGAACAGCCATCGCCGCCAGCACCGGACGCATTCGTTTCGTGCTCCGGGGAAGTAGAATTACAAAAGGCACAATAAAATGAAGGACGAGGAGCATCAGGCTGTGATACTGCCAGCCTCCTTCGAGCCTGTACCGGAACCAGACGGTCTCTTCCGGAATGTTGCCGTACCAGATGAGCATGTACTGGCTGAATGCGATATACGCCCAGAAAACGGTAAACCCAAACATGAACTTACCAAGGTCCATGTAATGCTCTATCGTGATCTCGTTTGCCACACCCAGCTGGAATCGCTGAATGACCAGACCTGCAAGTGTGATGACTGCGAGGGCAACCCAGAACGATCCCGAGAAAAAGTACACGCCGAAGATCGTCGAGAACCAGTGCGGGTCGACCGACATCAGAAGGTCGTAACTGCCCCAGGCGGTCGTAACCGCAAGAGCGGCCAGGCCCCACGCACTCGTCTTGCGAGCCTGCGCAGGTATACTCGGATCGGCTTCAAGATCCTGTCGGATCGACAAACGATAGAACTTGACCGCCAGCAGCGACCAGACTCCGAGGTAAATGATGAGTCGGATAACGAAGAACGGCGTATTCAGGTAGGCTGCTTTTCCAGCGACGATCGGATCGTATGCGGGATCCTGGGGATCGAAAAGTTCGCCGTGCGTCCAGTGGTAGAGGTCGCTCATCCCCAGGAAGATGGGAATCGACAACAGGGCAAGCAGCGGCATCCCCATCGCCAGCGATTCGGCGATCCGCCTTACAACGACGCTCCACCGTGCTTTCGTGAGATGGTGTATGACGATGAAAAACAGTGCGCCCAGTGATATCGAAAGGCAGAGAACCCAACCGATGAGGTACGAAAAATAGAACTGCCGGGCATCGACGGCCCACCCGACGAGCGCCAGGACCAGGAAAATCGCTCCTGCGATCGCCGGCAGCGTCCATGTCCGGTTGCCACCGCCGAGACGATACGACCCGGGCGCCGACTCGACCGTCGGTTCATACGGATCCGCGAGCCACGTCGCGATACCTGCTCTTTTCAGTGTGCGTGCCATTCAGCTAATATTTTGAGGCGTTTTCCGGACTATCGTTTATTCCGTGGCGGTGGTGTCTTCAGACGTATCGTCTGACTCAGTCTCCGCCTCTGAAGCCGGCGGCATTTCGGCCTGAGTAAGCGATGCACGCTGGGCCTCCGGTATGTCGGCCATCGATGCATTCTGGCTTCGCTGGAGCGCGCGAACGTACGCGACGATTGCCCACCGGTCGTCTACATCAACCTGATGCCCGTAGGCCGGCATATTGCGGACGCCGTATGTGATGACTTCGTAGAGATAGCCGTCTTCCGAATTAATAAGTCGTTCGTCGTGGAACGACGGGGCCGGGGTGTATCCGTACTGTCCCGTCATGATGATTCCCTGACCATCACCAGAGGCGCTGTGACAGACCGAGCAGTAGATGTTGTAGCGATTCCGTCCTCGTTCCAGCATCTCCATCGAGATCGGCACAGGGTTGGAAGTAACGTATCCCCCGGCAGCGGTTCTGCCGTAATAGCGATCTGACTCCTCACGCAGCATCCCGCGGGCCACGGTTCCGGGCACGGGCGGCCGCATGGCTCTTCCATCGTCGAAAAAGTCACTGCCCCCCATCGCCTTGTACATGGGCTGATCGTCCATGTTGGGGTTCAGGTGGATGGGAGCACTTTCCTTATGCATTCCCCGGCACCCGCCCAGAACGATAACGGCCAGGACGAGGGATGCGATAACTGGCAGCCTCATTTTCAGGGTATGATGAGTATCTAATCTCACGTTTCCGAAGCCTCCGGAAGGTCCTTCGTTTCATGGTCAACGATCTCTTCCACGTGCAGCGCACCCTGATCGGTCAAGAATTGCTTCGTGTTGTCGAGATCAAATTCACGATCTGTCGCCGCAATATGGAGGAAGAACCCGTCGTCGGTCGCCCGCCGGAACCGCTCAGAATAAAAGAGGGGGTTGTACGGGCGCGGGAGTCCGTTCAGCGCCAGCATCCCTGCGACGGCACCGATGGAGGCCAGGAGAATGGTCAGCTCAAAGGTGACGGGCACAACAGATTCCACCGCGAAGAATGGCTTTCCACTGATATTCAGAGGATAGTCAACCGCATTCATCCACCACTGCATCAGCAGTCCCGCAGCCATTCCGGTGATTCCACCTCCCAGTGCAAAATATCCTACGCGGGAGTTGCCGAGCCCCATCGCACGGTCCATTCCATGAATAGGAAATGGCGAATGCGTGTCGTAGTGCTTGAATCCTGCCTCACGAGCCGCGGCAGCCGCGGTGAGCAGGGCGCCCGGGTCCGAGAACTCCGCCAGCAGTCCGTATGTCTGCCCGCGCGAGCTCTCGTAGATATTCATCGAGGCTTTGACGTCGCGAAGTAGCTTACTCATAGCGTATCAGCGTAGCGGCTATTCTTTATCTCCCGGTGTTGGATCCTGGCGGCCGTAACCGAGATCACGACCATGAGGCGCACCATCTCCATGGTCCTCGTAGTAGTGTGGATCGGCCTCCGGCATTACGCCCTTGACCTCGGCAATAGCCACCATCGGCAGGAAGCGCAGGAACAACAGGAACAACGTGAAAAACAGTCCGAACGTACCGACGAAGGTAAGCACGTCGATGATGGTCGGAGAATAATATCCCCACGAGCTGGGGAGGAAATCTCGGTGCGTGGAGGTGATAACGATCACGAAACGCTCGAACCACATCCCGATGTTGACAATGATCGAGATCACGAACATGAAAGGCACGCTTCGCCGCAGCCGCTTCACCCAGAAAAACTGAGGTGCCAGCAGGTTACACGACATCATGATCCAATAGGCCCAGGCATACGGCCCCGTCGCTCGATTTATGAATGCGTACTGTTCATATTCCACCCCCGAATACCACGCGATAAAGAACTCCGTGATGTACGCGAAACCGACCATCGTACCCGTCAGAAGGATAACGATGTTCATTTTCTCGAGGTGCCCGATCGTGATCAGGTTCTCCAAGTTATAAATCTTCCGGGCAATTACCATCAGCGTGACCACCATCGCAAAGCCTGAGAAGATTGCTCCGGCAACGAAGTAGGGCGGGAAGATCGTCGTATGCCAGCCCGGAATGACGGAGACGGCAAAGTCGTAGGAAACAACCGAGTGCACCGACAACACGAGCGGCGTTGCCAGACCGGCCAGCAGGAGGTAGGATTTCTCGTAGTTACGCCAGTGCCGGTTGGCGGCCGTCCACCCCATCGATGCCACTCCAAGTACGCGTTTGCGCCAGATGGTTTTCGCGCGGTCGCGCAGCGTAGCCAGGTCGGGAATGAGGCCTACGTACCAGAACATGGCCGAAACCAGGAAATAACTGGCCACTGCAAACACGTCCCAGATCAGAGGACTCTTGAACTGCGGCCACATGTCCATCTGGTTCGGGATGGGCAGCATCCAGTACCACGCCAGCCACACACGTCCCGTGTGGAAAAGAGGGAAGATCATCGCACAGATGACGGCGAAGATCGTCATCGCCTCGGCGGCCCGGTTGATCGAGGTTCTCCAGCGCTGGCGGAAAAGAAAGAGGATAGCCGAAATGAGCGTACCGGCGTGGCCGATACCCACCCAGAAGACGAAGTTCACGATGGGCCATCCCCAGGCAACCGGCTGGTTGTTACCCCAGACCCCTACCCCGTTCCACACTTGATATGCCAGCATAACCAGCAGCATCAATGAGATCGAGCTGGATATTCCAAATGCGATGTACCACTTCAGAGGAGTTTTCTTCTCTGCGTGGAACGCCACCATATCGGTCAGCTCATGGAACGTCGGATTGCCAAGGACCAGCGGAGGGTCGGCGTGAAAATCCTTGACCGCGTGGGTGTCCACGGTATGTTCACGATGCGTTGTACTCACGAGTGCTTTTGATTGAGCGCGCGTTCCAGCGAAAGCGCGCGCGATCCATGGTCATGCGTAGGGTGGTGCGTCATTCGATCAGGCCTCCAGCTCCGCCAGACGAGGGTTCGGATTATTGACCCGGCCCAGGTACGACAGTCGGGGCTTCGTATTGAGATACGACAAAACCTCGTAACGCCGGCTGTTCTTCTTCATCTCGACGACTTCGGCCTGCGGATCGTTGAGATCTCCAAAGGTGATGGCGCGGCTTGGGCAGGCCTGCTGACATGCCGTCATGACCTCGCCATCTTCGATATGCCGGTTCTCCATCGTTGCCGTACGCTGGGTACCGCGGATACGCTGCACGCAGAAGGTGCACTTTTCCATCACACCACGCATACGCACCGTGACGTTCGGATTCTGTGCCATCTGCACCGTTTCCGGAAGCGTCTTCGTCCAATTGTAGAAATTGAACCGTCGAACCTTGTACGGGCAGTTGTTCGAGCAGTACCGCGTCCCGATGCAGCGGTTGTAGACCATCTGGTTCATTCCGTCGGGTGAGCGGTACGTGGCCGCTACGGGACACACCGACTCACAGGGTGCGTTTTCGCAGTGCTGGCAGAGCATCGGCTGCATCAGCATCTGCGGCTCATCCTCACTGAGCTCATCAGAGCTGACGAAGTACCGGTCGAGACGCAGCCAGCCCATGTGTCGTCCGTTGCCGACCTCCTCTTTGCCCACTACCGGAATATTATTCTCGCTGTAGCAGGCCACTACACAGGCATTGCAGCCCGTGCAGGCATTCAGGTCGATAACCATGCCCCACTGGTTATCGTAGTATCGGCTATCCCGCTGACGCGGGTCTTCCTGCGGATGCCGCTCGGCCCAGAGTTCAGGATACTCTCCCCATTTCTCGCCACCGGGAATCGTGGGCTCCATCTCGACGGCAAAAGATGGATTCTCCCGATACTCCTCGAGGGAGGCCTTGCGCAAGATCGGGCGACCTTCCATCGAGCCCTGCTCCTGCGTCGTGACAATGGTATAGCTGCCGGGGATGCGCTCAACCTGAACCCCTGAAACGACAGGCGCCATGCTTGCAGACCGCAGGATGGCTACGTTCTGCCCGACGCCATTTGCGATCGGACCGCGATTATAGATATCGGTCTTGTGATCCAGATCAAAGATATGAGATCCTTTCAGCTCTCGCGGTGAGGCGATCTGCCGACCGTATCCCAGACTAACGCTGATCGACTTGTCCGGCATGCCCGGCATGATCCAGACGGGCAGTTCTACGGTGCCGGTGGGCGTAGTAATGCGAACGCTGTCGACGACGTACGTGCCGCGGTCGTAGCGAACGGTTGCGCCTAACTGTTCGGCGGTTGCCCGGCTCATCAGCGCCACATTGTCCCAGACAATCTTTGTGGTCGGATCGGGAAGCTCCTGAAGCCAGGCGTTGTTGGCGAAGGATCCGTCCAACAGGGTGGAGTCCAGACGAAAGACGAGTTCGATCTCATCCGACCCGGAAGGTGGAAATTCGTCTCGACCGAATACGGGCGTTGTCGTAGTCGTCGAGAAAGCCGAATCCTGCTGAAATCCATCGTGGATGATCTTCCGCCATCCATCTTCGAAAGAGCCCGATATTCGGCCGCGCCAGGCGGAGCGAACGACATCGTATCCCGAGGTTTCCTCTCCAGTTGCCAGCAGATTGAGCAGTTCAATCTCCGAGCGTGTATTGTCGTAAAGCGGGGCAATCAGCGGCTGGATGATCGAGACTGTGCCATCGTAGGCATGCCCGTCTCCCCACGCTTCGAGGAAGTGGGAACGAGGAATATGCCACCGAACTGCACGTGCCGTCTCATCCACATGATAGCCAAGGTGGATGGACGTCGGTACGTTGGCCAGCGCCTCGGCGAACCCCAATTCAGGTGAAACGCTGTAAAGCGGGTTCGTACCGATCATCAACAGCATGTCGATGTTGCCGGCACGCATCTCCGTAAC
>CBFGXY010000099.1:0-6625 GCA_965652945.1 uncultured bacterium | reverse complement strand
TCCGAGCGACTACGCGGCCGCTAACATTCAGATACTTGAAGGCCTGGAAGCCGTCCGCAAGCGCCCGGCAATGTACATTGGTGACGTCGGGACGCGTGGACTGCACCACCTGGTCTATGAAGTGATCGACAACTCGATCGACGAAGCCCTTGCCGGCCATTGTGACAGCATTGAAGTCATCATCGACGAGGACGGATCGATCACCGTAACCGACAACGGACGAGGCATTCCTGTCGACATCCACCCGGTCGAACAGCGCTCGGCTCTGGAGGTCGTCATGACCACACTCCACGCCGGAGGAAAGTTCGATAAAGACACGTACAAGGTTTCCGGAGGACTCCATGGCGTCGGTGTCTCAGCAGTGAACGCCCTGTCGCGGCGTCTTATCGCGACCGTCTGGCGCGATCAGCACGTGTGGCAGCAAGAATTTGCTTTCGGAAAACCTCTGGCGCCCGTCGAGCGCGTGCGTCCGATGACGGAGGACGAATCCACCGGAACGCGCATCAAGTTCTGGTATGATGACACCATCTTTAAGGAGGCGACCTACCGGTTCGACACGCTGGCGAGCCGCCTCCGAGAACTCGCATACCTTAACCGCGGCATCTTCATCGGGATCGAAGACCGCCGGGAGGAAGAAGAGGATCTAAGGCGCGAAGAGTATCACTTCGAAGGCGGAATCAAGGAGTTCGTCGACTACCTCGACGAGAGCCGCACTCCGATTCACGAAGACACTATCTACATCGCCGATGAGGATGCGGACGTGCCCGTCGAACTGGCCATGCGGTACAACGATGGCTACGTCGAGAACGTGCTCTCCTTCGTAAACAATATCAACACGCACGAAGGCGGTACTCACGTCTCAGGGTTTCGTCGCGCCCTCACGCGGACATTGAAGGCATACGCCGATCAGAACAATCTGCTCAAGAATCAGAAGGTCGATCTCGCCGGCGATGATTTTAGAGAGGGAATTACGGCCGTTCTGTCGGTGAAAGTCGCCGAACCTCAGTTCGAAGGACAAACCAAAACGAAGCTTGGAAACTCGGAGGTTCAGGGAGCCGTCGAGACGCTCGTAAACGAGAAACTGGCGCAGTGGCTCGACGACAACCCGAAGCAGGCCCGGCGCATCGTAGATAAGGTTGCGCTTGCGGCTCAGGCGCGCGCGGCGGCCCGACGTGCGAGAGAACTCGTTCAGCGGAAAAATGCCTTCGCATCGGGAGGACTTCCGGGTAAGCTTGCCGACTGCGCGTCCAAGGATCCTTCTGAGAGTGAGCTTTATCTGGTGGAGGGTGATTCCGCGGGCGGCTCGGCCAAACAGGCACGAGATCGGCATTTCCAGGCCATCCTCCCACTCAGAGGCAAGATTCTGAACGTGGAAAAGGCTCGGCTCGATCGCGTGCTCGAAAACGAGGAGATCAAAAATATCGTCACGGCCCTTGGGACCGGTCTCGCCACCACGTCAGATGATTTTGATATCACAAAGCTGCGATATCACAAAATCGTGCTCATGACGGACGCGGACGTCGACGGCGCTCACATCCGAACGTTACTTCTCACATTCTTCTATCGACATCTCAAGCCCCTCATCGAGCAAGGCTACATATATGTCGCACTTCCCCCGCTTTATAAAGCAAAAGCTGGAAAGGACGAACGGTACGCCTGGACGGAAGAACAGCTCGAAACAATCCTGCAGGAGTTCGAACAAAACGGTCGGGCCAAACCAGGCATCCAGCGGTATAAGGGTCTGGGTGAAATGAATCCGGAGCAGCTCTGGGAGACTACGATGAACCCGGAGTCACGACGCCTGCATCTCGTAACCGTCACTGATGCGGCGGAATCCGATCGCATTTTCAGCACGCTCATGGGCGACGCCGTTGAACCACGTCGCAAGTTTATCGAGCGAAACGCACGCTACGCGACGATCGACGCCTGATCGACGGATTGCCGCGGGACATGAAGAACCTCCAGCGACACCCTAATGAGGTCGATGCCAGCATTATCGTACCGGTCTACGATGAGGAAGAGTCGTTGCCCGAATTGGCTGAGAGGATCCGCGATGTGATGCAGGAGGCCAGCCTCTCATTCGAGGTGTGGTTCGTGGATGATGGTTCAAACGATCGTTCGTGGGAGGTGATTTCGGACCTCCACGATCATGACGCTCGCTTCGCAGGCATTCAGTTCCAGCGGAACTTCGGAAAATCGGCCGCACTGGCTGCAGGCTTCAAGCACGCATCGGGAGAGTACATCGTAACGATCGATGCCGATCTTCAAGACGATCCCTCCGAGATTCCGGAAATGCTTCGGATGCTCGACGACGGATACGACCTGGTGAGCGGTTGGAAAAGGCAGCGCAACGACCCGCTGACAAAGACGATTCCGAGCCGCTTCTTCAACTTCGTCACCCGAAAAATCTCTCGGATTCCGCTACATGACTTCAATTGCGGATTGAAAGCATATCGAGCGGAGGTTCTGCAGAACGTGAACGTATACGGCGAGCTGCACCGCTACATTCCGCTGCTGGTGAAATGGGAGGGATTTGACCGAATCACTGAGAAGGAAGTCGTGCATCATCCGCGAAAGTATGGGCGGACGAAATTCGGCATTGAACGCTTTGTTCGAGGCTTTCTGGATTTGATCTCCGTCATGTTCCTGACGAGATTCGCGGCGCGTCCCATGCACTTCTTCGGTACGCTCGGAACGCTCGCCTTCCTTGGAGGATTTATTATCAGCCTCTGGCTGTCAATCGATAAAATCGTTTATGGCAATGCCCTCGGCGACCGCCCGATGCTGCTCTTAGGCGTTATGCTGATTTTGCTTGGCGCTCAAATGTTCTCGACCGGTTTGCTGGGAGAGATGCTGATTCGACGCGACATGGACCGCGGTGCGAATTATCGCGTCCGGTCAATCCTTGGACCTGAACCCGTACGTGCGGCTTGACACATTCCAATCGTAGGATCGCGCTAATAGGACCCGCGCACCCATACAGGGGTGGAATTGCGCAATTTACCGACAACCTCGCCGCGACGCTACGATCGCGTGGCAACGAAGTGTCTATCCACACATTCAGCCGCCAGTACCCTTCCGTACTTTTCCCGGGGCGGTCGCAACTCGAAGCGCCCCGAGACACCACGCGAGACATGGCGGAGGCTCGTATCGACTCCATCAACCCGTTGACATGGGCGCGCGAGGCGCGTCGAATCGCGGATATGGGGGTCGAAACGGCGATCTTCTCGTACTGGCTGCCTTTCTTTGCGCCTGCGTACATGACCATGGCGAACAGCCTGCGCAAGAAAGGAATCAAGGTATACGCCATCGTTCATAACGCGCTTCCACATAAGCGCCATCCAGGAGATGCACAGCTCTCGCAGCGTTTCCTTGATTTGTGCGACCACCTGGTAGTGCTTTCCTCATCCGTGGCTAGAGACCTGAGGTATCTTGGCGTCCGAACGCCCGTAACTCAGGCTCATCATCCGGTGTATGAGCACTTCGGAGAGCGAGAAGACCGAACCGAGGCTCGCCGGAAACTGGGCCTCGAGCTGGAGGCGCCCACGATTCTGTTTTTTGGATTCGTCAGGCGGTATAAGGGGCTCCATGTCTTGATCGAGGCGCTCCCCGCCGTCCTTAAAGAGTTGCCGTCGGCCCGGCTCATCGTGGCGGGCGAGTTTTACGAGGATAAGGAAGAACTTCTGGACCGAATACAAACCCTCGATCTTAGCAGGCAGGTTCGGATCGACGATCAGTACATCCCCGCTGAAAAAGTCAAGACCTACTTCTCGGCTGCGGACGTGGTGGTTCAGCCCTACGTGTCGGCCACACAGAGTGGGGTTGCGCCGGTAGCCTTCCATTTTGGAGTTCCACTCATCGTCACCGATGTGGGCGCTCTGGCGGAAGTCGTACCTCATGAGTCGGCAGGGCTCGTGGTGCCGCCGCAGAACCCATTCGCTCTTGCACAGGCCATAGTTAAGTATTTCCAAGACGAAAACCTTCAGCTTCGTCTTGCCGAAGGAGCCAAGGCGCAGGCACGGAAATTCACGTGGGCCGGGTTCAGTGATATCATCGAGAGCCTTCCCCGAGGAGTCTGATTCTAATGCAGTACGATCCGATCAAGGACCGGCTGGGGACGCTCGCTGATAAACATCCCGCCCTCAAGCGCGCGTTCTACGGCACCCTCAATCTCGTCTTCCTGCGCACATGGTACGTGAAACGGGAGCTTCGGCGCATTCTCGCATCCATGAAGCACAAAGAAGCCGTCGAGGTTCTCGATGCGGGCACCGGCTTCGCACAGTACGCCTACTTCATCGCGAAGAATTTCCCCCACACGCGCATCACTGCGGTCGATATCAAAGAAGACTATCTGGATAGCGCCCAGAGGTTCTTTCGAAGCACTCCACAGGCCCACCAGGTAGAGTTTCAGGTGGAGGATCTCATGAAGTTGACGCTCGATGGACCGTTCGATCTCATCCTGTCAGTAGACGTAATGGAGCATATCGAAGATGATCGAGCGGTCTTCCGACATTTTGAACGCGTACTGCGGCCGGGAGGGTATGTTATCATCAATACCCCCTCGGATCTGGGCGGTTCGGATGTGCATGGTGAGGATGACGCCAGCTTCATCGACGAGCACGTCCGCGACGGATACAATATTCTGGATCTCGAGGCAAAATTGCGGGAGGCGGGCCTGGATATCGACCGATCGATGTATACCTATGGACCGCCGGGATCGGCGGCGTGGCGTATGCTGATCAAGGTGCCGATTACCATGATGGATCGCACCCGAGCGGCGCTTGTCCTTCTTCCCTTGTACTACGTCTTTGCGCTGCCCATCGGAACGATATTGAACTGGATGGACACCCGCCGGTCGAACGAAGAAGGCACGGGCGTTCTCGTCATTGCCCGAAAACCGTCTTGACGAAACCTCGTTTGGATCCGTAGTCAGCTGATCCGTATTTTTTCCAGGCACCTTTTCCATAAATGTGCCTGATGTGCACGGTGAAACAAGCCGTGCTGATTCGCTTTTGAGACTCGACCTGGGGGTCAAAAGTGAGCTTATCCTCAATGAAAACAGGCGCACCGGTGCAGACCAAATATATCTTCGTTACGGGCGGCGTTACGTCATCACTCGGGAAAGGAATCGTATGCGCATCCCTCGGACGCCTGCTCGAGGCCCGCGGCCTGCGGGTTACGATCCAGAAGTTCGATCCCTACATCAACGTCGATCCGGGTACGATGAACCCGTACGAACATGGCGAGGTGTATGTGACCGACGACGGAGCCGAGACGGATCTGGATCTCGGTCATTATGAGCGGTTCCTCGGACGCCCCACCAGTCAGGCCAACAACGTCACGACCGGCCGTGTCTATCTGGAAGTCATCACAAAAGAGCGGGCGGGTGCGTATCTCGGAAAGACAGTGCAGGTAGTACCGCACATAATCGACGAGATCAAATACTGGATGCTCAAACTGGGCGACACCGGTGATTATGATGTCGTCATTACCGAGATCGGAGGCACGGTCGGAGACATCGAAAGCCAACCGTATCTCGAAGCAATCCGGCAGATGCGCTATGAAGTGGGTGCGCAGAACACCCTCGATCTGCATCTGACACTGGTGCCCTGGCTGGAAGCGGCCGGCGAGCTCAAGACTAAGCCAACGCAGCACTCGGTCAAGACGCTGTTGTCGTACGGGTTGCAGCCGGATATCCTGGTCTGTCGTTCAGAACGACCCATCGATCGCGATCTTCGCCGCAAAATTGCTCTATTCTGCAACGTTGAGCCGCGGGCCGTTGTGCAATCGCTCGATGCGGAATCGATCTATGAGGTTCCGCTGCTGCTGCAAGAACAGGATGTCGATGATATCGTGTTGGAGAAACTGTCCATTCCGCCCGAGATCGGGGATCAAGAGATCAATCCTCCGGCAATGGATGAATGGATCAGTTTCCTGAAGCGCATTAAGAATCCGGATGAGAACGTCCGGATAGCACTTGTAGGCAAGTATGCCGATTACCAGGATGCCTACAAGTCGATTAACGAGAGTTTTGTCATTGCCGGCGCAGCCGTAGGAGTCCAGGTTGATGTTGTCCATGTCCTCGCCGACGATCTCGACGCGGATAACGTTGAGGAGAAGCTCGCGGATATTGCCGGAATTCTCATCGCGCCTGGTTTTGGGGAACGGGGGATCGCCGGTAAGCTTGAGGCAGCACGCCTGGCCCGCGAACAGGACATTCCGTTCTTTGGAATCTGTCTCGGCATGCAATGCGCCGTGATCGAATACGCCCGAAATGTTTGTGGGTGGACGAACGCTAACTCAACCGAATTTGACCGGGATACGCCCTATCCCGTGATCGATATCATGGAAGAGCAGAAGCGAATCAACGACATGGGCGGCACGATGCGGCTGGGTGCCTACCGATGCAAGTTGAACGAAGGCTCACGCGTTAGGGAGATTTATGGAACCGATGAGATTTCCGAACGCCATCGACATCGATACGAAATCAACAACGTGCTCCGGTACAAGCTGCTCGAACACGGGATGCAATTTACCGGAATGAATCCCGACCGCGATCTGGTTGAAATACTGCTGCTGCAAGAACAGGATGTCGATGATATCGTGTTGGAGAAACTGTCCATTC
>CBFGXY010000098.1:0-6625 GCA_965652945.1 uncultured bacterium | reverse complement strand
TGTATGCGAACCAATAATGCCCGTAGGACCATACGCAAAGCCCGAAACCGGAGGTACCTCGTCCTTTGAGATGCTACTCAGAAGCGTGGCCGCTCGCTCGAGCAGCTGATCGGACCCGAGGGCAGTTTCCCCCTGAATGCGGTCGAGCGCTCGCAGGAATGGCTCGATGAACGGGGCCTTGCCTGCGCGGCCCTTTAACAGATTTTCCGGCATTGAAAGCGAGGTCGAAGCAGTAGAACCTATAAAACCCCGTGAATCAAGGGCTGGTCAAGGTCGGCAGTAGAGGCAAACGATCTGGTAGAGTAGGTCGTTATCTCTTCTTTTTCAATAGAAACGCCCGTACTACGGGTTATAGATTACCTGACGACTTAGATTCGGCCTACACTGACGGAACCTGTCCTGCCGCGACCGTTATGACGAGCCTGCGGCAGAATCCTGGCTGCCGGGCTCGGATCGATCGTGCTGCGATACCTCGTCATTCTCAGTAGAACACTCCCTCGATGTCTTTCTGGCCCCGTCTCGGTCGGACGATTCTTGCGCACCCCTGGCCGATCGTCGTGACCGTCGTAATCGTGACGGCAGTACTGGGCTACTGGGCCGTACAGGTAGAAACCGATCATACCGCGGGGAACTTCCTTTCAGAAGACTCGAGGGTCATACAGCAGTTTCGGCGGGCAAGTGCGGTCTTTGGTGAAAGCCAGGCCAGTCTCTACGTCGTCTTTGGAGACGCCAATTATGCGGATCCTGATTTCCTGTCTCGCCTGGATTCATTGACCAGGCGCATTTCGACGTACGAAGGTGTTGAATCGGTCCTCAGTCTGGCAAACGTGCCCACCCTTGTCAGAAACGGGGACTCACTGGTGGTCGAGCGCCTGTTCGATCCGGAAGCGGACGCAGAAACTGTCCGAGACCGTCTCGACGCTCAGCCCTTCTTGCAAGGGTTACTGATCTCACCCGACGGCAAGTCGACGCTCATGCTCGTCACGATCGAACGGAAGTTTAACAATTCGAGCGCACGCGTTGATCTGGTCAATCAGATCGAGCAGGATGTCACTGCGATGCCTGCCACGACAGCACTTGCGGGATTCCCCTTCCTGAGGACCACCTATGCGCAACGGGTTAGCGCCGAGGCCCCACTTTTTACGCTGCTGGCCCTGCTGACCTCGCTGATTCTGTTAATGATCACTTTCCGATCGTGGCGAGCCGTCATACTTCCGGCCATCGTAATGACGGCGGTGCTCACATGGACGATCGGTTTGATCTCGATCTTTGGCTACAAACTCAATATCGTAATCGCGGTTTTGCCGGCATTGCTGGTCATCATCGGGATGGCCAATGCGATCCATTTGCTAACTCGGTTCTTCGACACCTACGCGCAGCTTGGCAGCCGACACGACGCCCTGATCGAAACTATCCGGACGGTGGGACTCGCTTCTTTTTTAGCCTGTCTTACCACCGCGATCGGTTTCTTTGTTCTGAACTTTTCGGGCTCAGCGCTACTGGCCGTTTTCGGAACATTTGCTACGCTCGGTATCGCTTTCATCTACGTTCTCTCGATAACGCTGATACCACTTGCATATGATCGGATGCGACCGCCGTCCGAGCGAGCCGCCACCCTTGCAACACATGATGTGTTTTCGACGGGGTTCGACCGACTTGCCGTGGTTGTTGAGAAGCGTGCGCCTCTGGTGCTCATCATTGCGGGAGCGCTCGTCATACTCGGCATCATCGGTGGATCGCGAATCTCATCCGACATTTATGTCTTTTCGGATTTCTCGCCGGATGATCCCCTTCGCACCGATCTGGCCATCTTCGAGAGCGCTTTCGGCGGAGTACTCCCGATGGATGTGATCATCGAATCCGACCGGGAAGGTGCATTTCGTAATCCCAGCCACATCAGACGAGTGGCCAGTCTGCAGGACAGCCTGAAAGAGCTCGATGAAGTAGGTATGGCTCTGAGCGCTGCTGATCTTCTGAAGCTTACGACGCAGGCGTATTTCGGTGGGCATCCTGCCAATTTTCGTCTTCCGGCAACCTATGAAATGCCGTTCCTGGAGTCGGCTCTGGGTCGGTTGTTCAGAGGTGGCGACTCGGGCATCACATCAAACCTGCCTCAGATGGTCGACTCGACCTTCACGATGACGCGTATCTATCTCGGTGTCGACGACATCGGAACCGAGGCGATGAATGCGCTCTCTGATTCCGTCGCTACGATGGCGCGCGAGGTCTTGCCGCCCGAGGGCTTCGACGTGTTCGTCACCGGCACCGCCATAACTGCAACCCGCTCTGGAGAGAATCTCGTTCGGAATCTTGTATGGAGCCTCATCCTTGCCCTCCTCATTATTTCGCTTGTGATGGGGATGTTATTCAGGAACGTGCGCCTGACAATCATCAGCGTCGTGCCGAACGTAATCCCTCTGGTCTTTGTGGCAGGGGCGATGGGCTATCTGCAGATTCCATTCAAGCCCTCGACGGCGCTGATCTATCCCCTCGCATTCGGGATCGCCGTGGACTCTTCCATACATTTCCTTGCGAAGTACAGAATCCTCATATCGCAAGGCACGGAGCAGCGCGATCTGATCCGCATTACGCTTCGAGAAACGGGAAAGGCGATATTATTCACTTCGCTGGTTCTCGCCGGAGGATTCTTGATCTTTACTCTTTCCAGCTTTGGAGGAACCGCTGGGATGGGCGCACTGACGGCTCTGACGCTCATCATCGCGATGATATCGAATCTTTTCGTCCTGCCTGCGATGCTGGTGTTGTTCACGCCGCGAGGTGATCGAGAATCCAGCGCCGACTTGGAGGCCTCGCAGGTCTCGGCGACCTGACCGATTCTATTCGAGCCGTTCGCCTGGCGTCAGGTCATAGCCTCGAAGAAAATCGCTGCCTCCCATTCGTCGCCTGCCCTGTTGCTGTACCTCGACGATTTCCACTGCGCCATCTCCACACCCGACGACGAGGCGATCGCCGGCCTCCAGCACTTCTCCCGGCCCTCCTGAATTGTTGACGACCTTCGATCGATAGATTTTTAACTGGGTGGGCCCGTGATGCGTCCAGGCACCCGGCACAGGCGAGAGACCCCGGATATGATTATGCACCTCATGTGCACTACGCTCCCACATTATTCGCCCATCCTCCCGGAAAATGCGGGGAGCCGGCGTGGCAAGCGAATCATCCTGCGGCCTCGCCACGGCAGCGCCATCCTCGATGAGCCGTACAGTTTTCAGTACTGCATCCGCTCCGAGGTGCATCATACGGTCATGTACCTCTCCCGCCGTATCGTCCGGTCCGATCGGCATTTTTTCCTGTAGAATAATCGACCCGGTGTCGACGTCTTCTTGCAGGAAGAACGTCGTCACGCCGGTCTCGGTCTCTCCGCGAATAATCGCCCAGTTGATAGGGGCGGCTCCGCGATATTTCGGCAACAGTGATCCGTGCAAATTGAACGCTCCGAGGCGCGCGGCCCGGAAGACTTCGGGCGGCAGGATTCGGAACGCCACCACCACGATCACATCTGCTTCGAGGCGAGCAATCTCATCGGCGAAAGCCGGGTCACGTACGCTCTCAGGCTGCAGGATCGTATCGACCCCGATGCGCTCCGCTTCCGCTTTGACAGCCGTAGGCGTGACCTTCTGGCCGCGACCCCGCTTGCGATCTGGCCCTGTAACGACCGCGATCGGCGTATAACCGTTCTCAGATAAAGTGCGAAGCGAGGGCACGGCGAACTCGGGCGTGCCCATAAATACCAGTCGGATGGCAGGGTCGGGCTGGTTGATGGCGTTTAATTAAGCTGATTAGCGGATGGACGGGGAGTGAACGGTTACGGATCGAACGGCAGGGTATTTATGGCTGGTTTCAACGCGGCGGCCAGACCCGTATGCCGGACTCCCGGCACCTGTCCTAATGTCGACCGGACATGTGACCTGTACCAGGAACCCCGCGCAAAAATCCCCTAACTGAGAACGATGATTCATGGATATGAGGTCCTGCCTCATCTGATCCTTGTTTTCTCATCCCATATCGGAACCATCAGTTCGAAGTCCCCCATGCCGTTACGGTCAAGAAAAACGAAACGCCGTCCAATTCGATAGTAGTACCACACCTCATACGGTCTCACACTCGATCCGAGAGGATTCTCTACAAAGTCCGGCGCGCCGAATAGAACGATGACGTGCCCGCGATCCGTCTTCCATCCATCGCGCATGTGCGTAAACCGGCGATTGGCGAAGTCCACCCGGTAGTAATACTCTTCCATCCGCTCGTTGCGCGGGGTGCCCGGCGTTGGGTCGCGTTTGTCCCAGAACTCCTGAAATCGGCTCAGGCGTTCACTTCGTGTTTCGGCCGACTGGATGTATTCAAGCTCGTCTTTTTTGGCGATGTACTGAAGCTGTGCGATGGCCTGGTTGAGATCCCTGATGTGATCGTCAAGGCCGCTCCACCTGACAGAAACCGTACGCTCTGCCTCATCGATCGGGAGGCCGGCTTCGTCGTGGACCTGCACCTTGACCAGGTACTCACCTGCTCTCAGGTCGCTCATAGGGATGTCTACAATCGATGGGTTCCGCCCCGGACGGAGACGTCGTAGGTCCTCTCGTTGGAACGTCACATCGCCCGCGTCCTCGTCATCGTTCTTGCCGATGCCGAATATCGACTTCATGAACCCCTGACTTCCCTTCGAGAGCCTGCGAACCTGCTTGCTGATCATTACATCGCGCTCGACATCCGTATAGATTTCGTAGAACAGCTTGAAACCATGGTCCTCCGTACCAACCACTCCGCCGATACGGGGCGTGATGGAATTGTCGGTCGAATCGTAGTCATCGAGCAGGACGAGGTCGCTCAGAGCGGTACTCCGTGCGAGATTACGCACAACGATCGGCCGATCGCGGGTGTAGACCTCTCCCGAGACTACATCTCGTACCCGAACCTCCAGAAGATATCGTCCGGGAGGAAGATCGAGAGCATTAGAGGCATCATGATGAAGCGCCTCTGAGCGGGTGTGTGCAAACAGATTGGTCTCCGCGCGCTCGTTCCATGTTCTTGACTGAGCAAGCCCGCGCCTGCGATTTCGATCATCCGAGCGATACGCATTCGCCGCGACCTCATATTCTGAAGCGAACCCGCCGGAGGTACTGAGAAAAGTGAGCCGGTTGAACGGAATACTCACATATATATCAACCCGCGCATCCCGCGATTCCCTGTCTCCACGAACGACTATCGCATCCATTTGAAAGCCCCCCGTATCCTGAGCTTGCAGCGGGACTGCAAACATCAGAATCAGCATCAAAGTGAGCCGAAGGAGTCGCATGCCTGTTTATCGTGACGAACGAACCGGTAGCAGTCGTTATGGGTCGAAATAATCGCGCGGAGTGATGTGACTTCGATCCGCTTTCCGGTGCGAATTGCGGGCCGGCTATGATGGGTTTGCGTCAATATCTTCATTCTCAGTCGAGGTGGCACCCCGACCGAGCATGTCCCGTCTCAATTGCATGACGAACGGTAGCCTGCACCAGCCCAACCGCCTCATGCAAAAAGGGCTTCTACGAATGATGCACGGTCGAAGACCTGCAAATCCTCGATCCTCTCCCCTACACCGATATATTTTACTGGGATCTGAAACTCATTAGAAATGCCAATAACAATGCCCCCTTTGGCGGTGCCGTCGAGCTTGGTAAGGACGAGCCCGGTTACGTCAACGGACTTGGTGAATTCCTGCGCCTGGCGGATGGCATTCTGGCCCGTGGAGGCATCCAGCACAAGCAGCACTTCATGGGGTGCGCCTTCGACCTGACGATCCATCACCCGCTTGATCTTCGTCAGCTCATCCATCAGGCCGCCGCGGGTGTGCAGACGCCCCGCCGTATCGATGATCGCCACATCGACACCTCTCGTTTTCGCAGAAGCCACCGTGTCATATGCAACGGCGGCCGGATCGGCACCGCTGCCCTGTTTGATAATAGGCACACCCGCTCGTTCTGCCCAGATGTCCAACTGCTCCACGGCCGCTGCGCGGAAGGTGTCTGCAGCTCCCAGCAAGACCGATTTACCGGCCTGCTTGTAACGATGCGCGATCTTTCCAATCGATGTTGTCTTTCCGACACCGTTGACGCCCACCACCATAATCACATGGGGCTTGTTACGTAGCGGTGCATCGAAGGCGGCCGGCCTCCCGGGAGCATTGCCCAACATCAAACCGGCGATTTCGTCGCGGATAAGCTGGTTGAGCTCGCGGGTGGATACATACTTATCCCGTGCAACGCGTTCTTCCAGACGATCGATAATCTCGAGGGTGGTGTTTACACCGACGTCGCTCATTACCAGAGCCTCCTCAAGTCGGTCCAGGACGTCATCATCTATGCTGTCCTTGCCCGCAACGGCACGACTAATCCGGTCAAAAAAGCCCGTACGCGTCTTTTCCAGACCCTCTTCCAGCTTCTCCCGTTCCTGGGACTTAAAGCGATCGAAAAAACCCATTTATATTGTCCGTGAGACTGTTAGATACCAGCGCAAACGGGAAACGGCTCGAATTCCATTATCCCAAACAATGCATCGAAGCACACACGATGCTCCCGGATTCTCAACGATTGATCGACAACTATTCCTCACCACGATCCCATTCAAT
>CBFGXY010000097.1:0-6701 GCA_965652945.1 uncultured bacterium | reverse complement strand
ATTGTATACCCTGTCGCTGCCACCCATTGATTGGGATCAGTCCGGCCAGGTTGAATTGCGTCTGGTGATCCTACAACGCACGAGACGGTCGATAAGGTATGTGTGGTATTCGAGGGAACAGGTAATTTCTCGAAGTCTGATCAATAGACCGCGCCCTGCGTATATTGCGCCCACAAAATATCATATACCCATCGGATAATGGTGGAGATCACAAGGACCAGGGAAGAGGGCGCGCTGGACGTCGAGGCGATTCTTGCCGGCGATGCCGCCGCGTTCGAGGTATTGGTCCGCCAGGAGACCCCGAGACTGTATCGTCTTATATACAGGATGCTGCGAGATGAGGACGAAGCCCAAAGTGTGTTGCAGGAGACTTTTCTTCAGGCGTATCTGGGGCTTGATACGTTTCGAAGAGACTCGCGTATTACCACCTGGCTCTACGGGATCGCCCTGAACCAGGCCAGAGCGGGCAGAAGAAAACGACAGCGGGTGAAGACGCTGGGCGAAACGGATATCGACCGCTTGCAACCGTCGTTTCGGGTTGGGATGTTCCTGAACAGGGTCGACAATTGGGATCCTCTTCGTGTAACTGAGAGGAACGAACGAATACAAATGGTCAGGGATGCGATTGATGAGCTCCCCGATACCTATCGGGAAGTCATCGAGCTTCGGGATATGAATGAATTCACGAGCACTGAAGCCGCCGAAGTTCTGGGTATCAGTGAAGGTGCCCTTCGCGTCCGATTGCATCGTGGCAGACAGGCACTGCGCGCAATCCTCGAAGAAAGGTTAAGCGACGAATGAAAGACGAAAAGACTCCAGGAACGGACAATAAAAATTTGCTAACCTGCCGAGACGTCAACGATTTTCTCGCGCTCTATCTCGACGATCGCCTCGATGATGAGCTCAAAGAGCGGTTTGAACGGCATATGGCGCGATGCTCGAGTTGCCTGTGCTATTTCGAGCAGTATCGGGACACGACGCTGCTCGTGCGTGAGGCAGGCGAGCTTCCGGAGCCGCCGCCCGATGAGCTGGTCGACACTACCCTTGCGTTTTTGCGGGATCACATCGCAGCCAGGGGAGATCGGAAAGACACGTGACATGCAGGACGTCGCAACCGCGGTACGATATGACCTCAGCTTCAGGCCGATCGCGACCGAAGCTGCGCCGACTGCGTCCACCATCCTCTGAACATCTACCACGAAACATGAAGCTCAATCTCTTTCATTTTGTAGCGGCCATAGCCGTTGTAAGCTTGATGACTGCTTGCGATACCACTCAGGTTTCATATATGTCGGACGATTCCAATCCACTGCTTGCGGAATGGAGCGGGCCATACGGAGGTATGCCTCCGTTCGATCGTGTTGAGGTCGCCCACTTCGAGCCGGCAATGGAAGCGGCGATGAATGCCGCGAGGGCGGAGATTGATTCGATCGCCTCCTCCAGAGAGGAGCCGACCTTCGCCAACACGATCGAGGCATACGAGCGCTCGGGCCGGATGCTTGACCGAGTGCGCGTGGTGTATTCGATCTGGGGTTCGAACTTGATGACACCCGAATTCCAGTCCGTACAGCTCACAATGGCGCCGAGACTGGCAGCGTTCTCGGATGAGATCATCCAGAATGAAGATCTTTTTCGACGGATTGAAGCCGTGTATCACTCCGATGAGATGGATGGCCTCACGACCGAGCAGCAGCGGCTGGTGTGGCGTCATTACACCAACTTCGTGCGTGCCGGTGCGGAGCTTGAAGGAGAGGCCAAGGAACGCCTGGCGGAGATCAATCAAGAACTCGCGCAGCTCTTCACTCAGTTCAGTCAGAACGTGCTGGCAGATGAAGAAGCGTACACGCTTGTGATTGAAGATGAAGAGGACCTGGCGGGTCTGCCGCAATCACTGCGGGATGCTGCGGCCTCAGCGGCCGAGGAGCGTGGGGTCGATGGCTGGGTCATCACGAACACGCGTTCGTCGGTGGATCCGTTTCTCGCCTATTCCGACCGACGCGACCTGCGGGAAAAAGCCTGGCGCATGTTCGTCAATCGTGGCGACAACGGAGACGAGAATGACACGAACGCCATTATCACGCAGATTCTGAAGCTACGAGCGGAGCGCGCCGAGTTGCTCGGATATGAAACCCACGCCCACTGGCGCCTCGAGAACACGATGGCCCAGACTCCAGAGAACACGCTCGAGTTGATGGAGGCCGTATGGCCGGCGGCAATCGCCCGGGTGGATGAGGAAGTCGCCATGATGCAGGCCATAGCCGATGAGGAAGGCGCAGGCATCACGATCGAACCGTGGGATTATCACTACTATATGGAGAAGGTTCGCAAGGCGGAATACGACCTGGATCAGAATCTGGTGAAAGAGTATCTACAGCTGGAGAACCTCCGCGAAGGCATGTTCTGGGTCGGAGGGGAGCTGTTCGACTTCGATTTTACCGAAGTCACCGATGTGCCGGTCTTTCATGAGGATGTGCGCGTCTGGGAGGTGACCGACCGTTCGTCCGGCGACCATGTGGGGCTGTTTTACTTCGATCCCTACGCACGTCAGGGCAAACGCTCGGGAGCGTGGATGAACGCCTATCGCAGCCAGGAGCGTATGGATGACGATGTCACGACGATCGTGTCCAACAACTCGAACTTCGTCAAAGGCCGGCCGGGTGAGCCCGTACTCATTTCGTGGGATGATGCGCAAACGCTGTTCCACGAGTTCGGCCATGCGCTGCACGGACTGCTCTCGGATGTCACCTATCCGTCGCTGGCAGGTACGGCAGTCGCCCGGGACTTTGTTGAGTTTCCATCACAACTGCTTGAGCACTGGCTCGCGACGCCCGAGGTACTACAGCGATTCGCACTTCATTACCAGACGGGTGAACCCATTCCAGACGACCTGGTGGAGCGGATCGAGGCCGCCTCTACATTCAACGAGGGTTTTGCCACGACCGAATACCTCGCAAGTGCATTCGTCGACATGAAGATGCACCTTGCGGGCGATCAGGAAATTGACGCCCGGACGTTTGAGGAGGAGACGCTGAGGGAACTGGGGATGCCTGATGAGCTGGTGATGCGACATCGCTCGCCGCATTTCCTGCACGTTTTCTCGAGTGACAGCTATTCGGCGGGGTATTACAGTTATCTGTGGTCGGATGTGCTCACCGCCGATGCATATCAAGCATTCGAGGAGGGCAGTGGGCCGTATGATCCTGAGGTCGCCGAACGACTCCGCACGCACGTTCTGTCGGTAGGGAACACCGTGGATCAGGCAGAAGCCTATCGTAATTTCCGCGGACGTGATGCTGAGGTAGACGCACTGATGCGTAAACGAGGCTTCCCGACCTCGATGTAATACGCGTAGAGTCTCAACACGGCGGGCATCCTCATGGTCGATTCCGGAGGATGCCCGTTTTATTTATACGGTACCTTCCACTCCGCAGGCTTGCGGGAACGCCCCTTGATTACCGGTCCGCGGTCGTGCCGCGCACGAGACGTTGCCGCTCGCGGCCTCGTACCTCCGCGGGGAGCGGGCGGAGAGGAGGGCGTCGGATCTTCTGGATCGGGCGGAGGCGGCTGGTCGTCCGAGCCGTCATCATTGCGCTCGTTCAACTTGCGCAACGCGTATATACCTACAAGGAGGGGAGCAGTACTGAGGAGTAGTGCCAGAATTTCGAACATTCGATACGCTGGGGAGCAGAGCTTCCAAGGTTCGGGATCGCGTCTATCATTCTAATGCCCAGCGATAGGGAAGATTCGAAATCCTTGTGCCATTCTTTCAACGCTTTGCCCTGAACAGGTTACCGGGTAGGTGATTTTGCATTCCGAAAGGGCCGAATCGAAACGGGCTTAGTTCCCTTGATAACGCGCACGGACGTCCAGATACGTGTACGATCCGAACATACTCCGATATTGCTCGAGCATGCGCACACCTTCGGAGGCCCGTAGCCTGCCCTCGCGAACCTCTCGCTGGATCAGGGCAGACATTCGCCGCTCGAGTTCATGACCATGGTACTGCACCAGCTCCAGCTGCTCGCGAATCGTTGAGCCCGGAAGAATGTTCTCGACGTAAAAATTATCGGGCTCGGTGCTGTCAAAATACACGTGGGCCTCGGTCACGCGGCCGAAGAGATTGTGCATGTCGCCCATAATATCCTGGTAGGCGCCCATCAGGAAGAAACCCAGGTAGTAGGGAGCATCGGGTTGCAGTGGATGGAGTTCGAGGAAATGTTTTTCACCCTCGGACGAGACGAAATCCGACACGCGGCCGTCCGAGTCGCATGTTAAGTCATCGAGTATCCCTTTACGCGTCGGTTTCTCATTGAGCCGGTGAATCGGCATGATCGGAAATCGCTGCCCGATGGCCCAGTAGTCCACCATGGAACGAAACACCGAGAAGTTGCACAGATAGTGATCCACCACCTCGCGCTGGAAACTATCTCCATCCGCCTCATCCCTCTCAGAAATCGTCCGCAGGATCGCCCAGAAGAGCCGCTCGGCCCCCGCCTTATCCTCGAGCGAGATCTCGCCTTTGCGAAAGAGGTCAATGATTTCAGCTCGGATCGCTTCCGCGCGCTTAACGACCGTCGGTGCAGGCGAGACGGATTCACATTCTTTGTGGAGATGTTCGATTTCCCGCACGAGCGGATGAGCATCGTCCGCAGGATCCACTCGCAACGCATCCTTGCCCCTGACGCCCACCGCCTCTACCACCAGGACGGAGTGATGAGCGGTTACGGCGCGCCCGCTCTCCGAGATGATCCTTGGATGGGGCACCCCCTCCTCATCCATAACCTCCTTGAGGGCCGCGATGATCGTGGACGTATAATGATCGATATTGTAGTTGATGTAGCCGGTCGCATCGGGATTTCCTGCTTCGTAATTGACTCCAAGGCCGCCGCCGACATCGATCGCCCGGATTCCAACACCTTCTTTCCGTAGCCAGGCATAGATGCGCGCAGCTTCCCGGGCCGCCTTGCGAATGCTTTCTACATCGGAGATCTGACTTCCAAGATGGAAGTGCAGAATATGGAACCGATCCTGCGTCTGAGAGGCACGCAGTTCCTCGACGAGACGGATGAGTTCAGATAGCGAGATGCCGAACTTCGAGTTGGCTCCGCCAGACTCTGACCAGAGACCGGCGCCACTCGTCGAGAGCCGGATCCTGACGCCAAACGCGCCGGCTTCATCAGACGCTCCAATCTTAAATCCGTGCTCCCCGGCAGCGTGTCGAAACATCCCGTACTCTTCGTACCGCTCAACGATGGGATACACACGCCGTCCAAGCGACTGCGCGGCTGCGATGAGACCCATCATGTCGTAGTCTTTCCCGCCATTGACGAGCAGGTCCACATCATATTCACCCAGAAACGGCAGGGTGGCGATCAGTTCAGCTTTCGATCCGCATTCGAGACCGAACCGATATTTCTCGCCCGCATCCAGAATTTCTTCTACGACTTCCCGTAGCTGATTCACCTTGATCGGGTAGACGCCGCAATATTCGTTGTCGTAGCTTGCACGTTCTATCGATCGACGGAACGATTCATTCAATCGGATGACACGATCGTGGAGAATGTCCTGGAAACGGATCAAGGCCGGAAACTGCACGCCCTGCTCACGAAGCCGCCGCACCACGGTGTGCAGGCTCGTCGAGAGGTCGGACCCCGCGGTGGGCCGCACGCCCACCTCGCCATCATCGGTAATGAAAAAATAGGCCTCGCCCCAGCGCTGCACGTGATAATTCCTCTCGGCATCCTCGATCGTCCAGGAATCACCGATCGAGGCAGAGAGCATTTCAGGATGGTTTGAGTCGAGCAAGGCGCCGGAATGGGTTGAGTTGCGAGAGGGCGTCAGCCGAACGCCTTCTTGTTCGGGCAGTTTCAGGATCCGGACGATTCACAAATGGGGCATCTACTGCGCAGATATGGCAGAGGCCCGCGGTATCTTGGAGCCACGGGCCTCATTCACTTCTGACCGGAAGCAGCCGGCCGCCGAATCTTCGGCGCTATTCCTGCTGGCGCTTATCTGCTAGCGCCGCTTACTGCATGGTGTCGAGTGGTGTACTCATGTTCATGTCGGCAGGTTGGTCCATTAGTTCAACCACGCCGCATGCAAGCCTGCCGCCTGCGTCACCCGTGGGCTGCGACGTAAGATCGTCCTCGCTTTCATGCACGATCACCGACCGGGCGATGATCGAATGGGCACCATCGAAAGACAGCACGCTATCGAGCCGGTCGTACGATGCGGTGCTGTCGTCCTCGGCTACTATGTTTCCGAGGTCGCCCACGTGCCTTGGGTCATCGTCCGGTCCGGCGTGTTCCACGTTCGTAGGGTTGAAGTGACCACCTGCTGAGCTTGCGTCGGGCGCGCTGCAGTCGCCGAATTCGTGCACATGGAAGCCGTGCGGGCCGGGACTGAGGCCCGTGATCGATGCAACGACTCGGACCCCTCCGTCTTCCTCTGTAAAGGTGACCGTGCCGCTGACGTCGTTGCCTTCCGTTGGCTGCAACTCCGCCACTGCGGTACGACGCGCCTCAGTGGTCGCGACCGTGTCGTCGACAGTTAGCTCATCGACAGTTTCAGGGGCAGGATCGCAGCCTGCCATAATCAGGGTGATAGTAAGCAGGATCGTTGGTAGCAATCCGTATTTCATGATTCTGTCTCCTTGAAGGACTGTGGGATAACCTGTCCACCAGACGAAAACGATCTGACAC
>CBFGXY010000096.1:0-6733 GCA_965652945.1 uncultured bacterium | reverse complement strand
CGCACTTCGGGTGCCTGTTCGATCGGAATTCCGAATTTCGATCGGGCGCCCGCCGTGATCACGTGTTCATGATGTCCGGCACCAACCTGAGGATTGAGTCTCACACTCACTTCGGCACCCGGATACGCCTTCCCAAAACGCTCTAATCGCGACAGTTCGCCGATGTTGAGCAACGCACCCGACTCGTAGGCATAGTGCATCTCTTCATCGGTCATATTATTTGCCGAAAAGAGAATCTCATCCGGACTGAAACCCACACGCAGAGCAAGCGCCAGTTCACCCGCTGATACGACATCCAGTCCAAATTCTTGCTGCTTGATGGTGCGCAATATCGCCGGCGAAGAATTCGCCTTCATAGCGTAGAGCAGCCGCACCGGAAGGCCGTCAAACAGCTGTTTCAGCCGGATGCATTGACGGATGACAATCGATTCAAAATAGGCGTAGGTGGGCGTTCCATACCGATTGGCCACCTGGATCAGTTGATCTCGGTAGGGCGCGAGCTCGTGCTGGTCGAGCGTCATAGAAATTGAAATGTTCAGATGTGAATGGAGGTGAGGTACCGACTTCGGAGACGGCGCGCGACCGTTTCGATATCCCTGGATGATACGTCGAGGTGCGTTACGGCGCGGATATGGTGCGATCCCACGGCCGACATTAAAATACCGTCCGATCGCACGTCTTGCACGACGCGCTCGGCTGGTTGTGAGACGTGGAAGATTACTATGTTGGTTTGAACGGTTAAGAGATCGACCTCAAATCCGGGCAGATCGTTTAGACATTGTGCAAGCGTCTGCGCATTCTCATGATCATCTGCCAGCCGGTCCCGATTGTGTTCGAGCGCAAATAGAGCCGCAGCCGCGAGAACCCCGGCCTGCCGCATGCCGCCTCCGAACATTTTACGATACCGATGTGCTCGCGTAATCGTATCCGCGTCGCCCGCAATGCATGAACCAACGGGACTGCCCAGACCTTTCGAGAGACAAACGCTGACGGTGTCGAACGGAGCGGCAAACCGGCTTTCAGGAATTCCGGATGCCACCGAGGCATTCCAGAGGCGCGCGCCATCAAGATGGTAGCGGATGCCACGCTCAGAAACCGCCTGACCGATCTGATCAGAGATCTCGAGTGGGACGATCACGCCGCCGGCTTTATTTACGGTATTCTCGAGCGTGACTAGTTTCGTGGCGGGCTCCCAGTAATGACCTGCTCTTATCGCCGTCTCAACCTGATGGGCAGTGGGGATTCCCTGATCACCAGGGATGATGTTCAATTGCACGCCCGCCAGCGCGGCCGCGGCACCCGACTCGTGATTGTAGATATGGCTCAGCCGATCAACGATCACTTCATCGCCTGGAGAGGTCTGGCTCTTGATGGCGAGCTGATTACTCATCACGCCCGAGGGCACAAAAAGAGCTTGCTCTTTGGAGAGAATCCGAGCGATCTCCTCCTGCAGGCGCGCGACGGTCGGGTCTTCGCCGTATACATCGTCGCCTACTTCGGCCTCGTACATGGCCCGCCGCATGTCGGCTGACGGACGAGTTACCGTGTCACTTCTGAGGTCGATCATCTACCATCCCATCTGTGTCATTCTGCGGAGTATGATGTTCGTGTACCAGCCCATCGAGTGCGGGGATCGATCGTGTGGATTCGGAAGGCAGGCAGCCAGAGCTGCTGCCTGATGCCTGCTCAGGTCTATCGCCGCGACCCCATAATAGTGGCGCGCGGCAGCCTCTGCGCCATAGACCCCGCGGTCCCACTCAACCACGTTCAGATACAACGTGAGGATCCGCTCTTTTGGGAGCACTACCTCTGCAACGAGGGCAAGAGGGACTTCCATTGCCTTGAGGACGTACGACCGATGCGTCGTCATGAATAGGTTTTTCACCAGTTGCTGCGTGATCGTTGACCCTCCGCGTCGCCTGGTACCACGACGCTGATTATCTTCGATCGCCTCTCGGATTGCCTCTGGATCTATTCCGAAGTGTTCGTAGAATCGGGCATCTTCAGCAGCGACTACTGCGTGCCGAAGGTGGGGTGATAGCGAAGAAGCAAACACAGGTCGGTAAACATGCCGTACTTCTCCCTCCTCGAACACGGACTCAATGAGTCGCTGAGCCTGCACACCGGTGATCGGGGGAGGAACCACGTTGTAGATCACCAGCCACATGGAGCAGACCCCTAGATAGGTAACCGGCAATGCGATCACGAACGTAAAGATCGCTCCGAAAAAAGAGGTTGAACTCTTTCGTTTACGCCCTGGAGATCTTCTTCTCTTGTTGTTCTTTGCCACTCGATATTACGATGTGCCCCCTGTTTACATCGAGTGATTGATATCAGGTTTCCAACCGAAGGCCGGTCCGCCGGCTGAGAGTTTTCTGCGACTCATCGTCCATCCGATCGGAATAATGTAAAGTTACCGGCTGATCTCCATAATTTCCATTTTCACGACCCCTGCCGGGACGGAAATGTCGACCACTTCCCCGACAGACTTGCCCAGTAACCCCTTCCCGATTGGGCTGGTCACGGATATTTTCCCTGCCGCCAGGTCCGCCTCTTGAGAAGACACCAGTCGGAAGGTCTGCTTCGAACCATTTGATAGGTTTTTGACGGTCACGTTCGAAAGGATATATGCCTTACTGGCATCCACCTGCGACTCATCCACGATCCGTGCGCTGGCAATCGTGTGCTCAATCTTCGAAATGCGCGCCTCGAGATGGCCTTGTTCCTCCTTGGCGGCATCGTACTCTGCATTTTCAGCGAGGTCACCCTGCGCTCGTGCGTCTGCGATCGCCTGGGCAATACGTGCGCGCTCTTTGGTCTTCAAGAACTGCAGTTCGTCCTTAAGTTTCTGAAGACCTTCCTCAGTAAGATAAAGTGGCTTGGCCATCTCCATAAGATGAACGGATATGACTCCGCGAATTAAGAGTAGGGTTGTACAAAACATCGCCACCACTCAGGCTGAGCAGCGGCGATGGAATTACCCGGATATATGGGGCCTTATAAAAACTGGGTTAAGGTCCAACGGTTCACACTGATCGAAGATCCCCTACCAGCCCCCGCGACGGTCGGATTCTCGGCCATCCCGAGACACAGGATTCGATGTAGTAATGGTAACATCGTCTGAATGAAGGATCCGGCGGGAGGTCCAGTACGCCCTTTTCCAGTAGCGCTCGTCGACGTGCGAATACATTAGGCCGCGAGATGTCGAGATGTGAGCGAAGTAGCCGCCATCAAGATAAATACCTACATGGTTCGCGCTTGCCGTCGGTCGAAAGAATATCAGGTCGCCCGGGCGGAGGTCGTTCGTCGAGACCGGCTGACCGGCACGAACCTGCTCACTCGTCGTCCGTGGAAGTTCGATCGCGAAAAGGTCTCTGAAGATCGAATGCACGAAGCCGGAGCAGTGAGCGCCCCGAGGCGAGGCTCCGCCCCAAACGTGAGGCGTGCCGTGCCAGTTCTCAATCTCATCGCGAAGCACCTGTTGGACCGATCCCCGCGGCGCAACTTCGACGGCACGAGGTACATCAACCCGACCCGCATGGCGCGTACCGACACATCCCGACAGTATGACGGCTGCAAGTACCGCAATCCACACTCCGTCGAAAGGATGTTGTATGGTCATTACATTCTGATCAGACTCTAGTCGATACATAGTTGGTTCGTCGCCACGAGGATATCGATCATGAAGCAAGGCAAGAACGTTTGCCGCGGCTCGTGGTAATAATTTAAAAGGATCCAACCCTCTGACGCTATGAAGCCGCAACAGACCTACGCTCTCTCAGTCGCAGCCGCACTCGTAGGTGGATTTGCCGCTGGGATATTTTATCAAAGTGAACCATTTCGCCGGCTCAGAGAATCGCTGGGGGAATCGGCGCGCGCACGAAAGAGGTGGGTGGAGAATCAACTCCATACGCTTGAAGATCAGATCGGACAACTTGAAGCGCAACTGCAAAGCCTGGGCGAGGAATTCAGCAGCCGGATTCGTAGTACGGTGAGTACCGATGCGACGGCGGAGGAGAGGCAGACGTGGAAAATGGTTGAGGGAGAGGTCGCACGGGATCTGCCAAGAATGCCGCGGTCGTAGTTCGTGGATCCCATTCGTTCGTCCTCCGTAGGAACCGTTCGATGTCAAAATGGACGTCCATGCACGACTGGGCTGATTCCAGCACATAAGCCGGCCGTTGCGTCCGAAACTGACACCGCCTTCATTGCCCCATCCTAGTAAGCCAACCGCTTGAGATATGCGTTATCCAGAAGAACTTGTTCGCCCTATGCGTGCCGAATTGACTCGTCTCGGCATCAAGGAGCTGCGTGATGCAGACGATGTTGAGAATGCTCTCCAGGAAAGTGGGGAAGGCACGGCGATGATCGTCATCAACTCAGTCTGTGGATGCGCCGCTGCAAATGCACGACCCGCGGTGGCGATGGCTCTGCAGTCATCTGTGCGCCCGGACGCGGCTTATACCGTGTTTGCAGGACAGGACCTCGAGGCAACAGCAAGAGTGCGCGAGCACCTGGTGGGTATTCCACCGTCATCGCCCTTTATCGCGCTGCTGAAAGACGGAGATCCAATCTTCGTTATCGAACGTCGTCACATCGAGAGTCGCAGTGCAAGTGCCATCGCAGCAGATCTGGTGATGGCGTTCGAAAAGTACTGCGGCGAGAACGGAACCAGTGCCCAGGGGACGGAGCGTCCCGAGGTAGAGGAAGCGCCGGAGGTCGACAAAGGCCTCCCACCAACCTTCAAGTCGATCCTCTAAGAGAGGGAACGCAACAAACCGTTCAGGGATAATTCAAGGCCGGTCCTTCGAGGCCGGCTTTTTTTGTTTTATACCAGAACTACTGATCCTCGATACCCTCGAGGTTCAGCGTTACGATTTCTCCCGTCCGAATCGATTCGTCTGCAGCAAGTACGATTCGAAGACTGTCAACGGCGCGGTCGAGGTGCCGTGTCAGATCCAGATCGTCCTGGATCGCCCGGAGGAAAAACCGCTGTTCGAGTTCGCACAGTTCGTCGTGGTTCGGTTCGTTTTCAGCACGAAACACCTCATCCGAATGAACGAAGCTACCGTCTTCATTGGTCTCGGCGTGATGAACCAGGAGTACGTCGGACCTGGTGTGCCCTTCCACATCCGAGGAACCGAGCTGATTGTCGGCGATGATGCTGGCACTGCCGCGCGGACCCATTACATCTTTGACGAAATAGGCAGTCTCACTGATCATCGGTCCCCAGGCAGCCTCGTACCAGCCGATTGATCCATCGTCGAATTTGACCTGCAACTGGCCGTAGTTATACATGTCCGCGGCGATCTCATCTGATAGCCTCGCGCCGATGGCATGTACCGAGACCGGGCGCGCGCGCGTCATTTCACACATGATATCGACGTAGTGTACCCCGCAGTCTACGATGGGCGACATCGACTGCATCAGGTTCTTATGGACAGTCCATTCATCTCCGCTGCTTTGCTGGTTCAGGTTCATACGCATCACCAGCGGTTTGCCCAAACTTTGAGCGGCCTCCGTAAACCGTTTCCATCCGGGATGATGTTGCAGGATATACCCCACGACAACTTTCTTCCCAGTCTCTTCTGCTTTTCGGCGCACCCGCAGCGCTCCGTCGACCGTCTCGGCGAGCGGTTTTTCGACGAAAACATGCGCATCGGCCTCCAGGGCAGCGATCGCATAGTCCACATGCGTGTCGGGATAGGTATTGATCGACACGGCATCCGGCCGAGTAGCTTCGAGTGCTTCGAAATAGTCGTCGAAGAGGGGAATTCCCCCTCCCAGTTCTTCATTCAGTCTGTTTCGCGATTCGGGACGGCGGCTCACCAGACCAGCGATTTCGAAACCATCCAGTTTATGATAGGCACGCGCATGTGATGTGCCCATGTGCCCACACCCGACAACGAGAACTCGAACGACATCAGTCATTTCCACTTTGAATCTGATTAAAGTCTTTTGATCTCGATGTTTCTGAATTGAACGAGAGACGGCGAACTGGTCCACTCACCGTCTACCATGGTACCATGGTGCTGGAGGGCGATTCGTCCGCGGTCGGGGATGCCGGGAAGTCTGGCGTTGTCTATGACGGTCACCCCATTCAAAATAACCGTGAGCCGCTCGCCGACCATCGTAATCTCGAACGTGTTCCATTCCCCAATATGATTGTCGGCCATCGTCGAGGGTGTTACGCCGGCCACGACCTCCGCGGGCATTTCAGGATCCATCCTGTATCCATAAACCTCACCTGAGCCGATGGGCCATGCCCATATGTTGATCTGGGCCTTCGAGGTGCCGCGAAGATAGATACCCGAATCTGCATCAGGGACGACCGTTCGAATCACTTCGCCTTGTGCATTCAACTGATGAGTGCCGTCAGGCCGAATGATGGGTACGTTCGGATTAAGGAATGGGTTATCCTTCAACCGCCAGTCGAGGCACAGCTCAAAATCTCCAAACTCTTCCTCCGTCCACAGATTCTTATCTCCCGCTGCTTCACTCAGCGCATCGTAGTCGATGACGCCGTCGACTACTCGCCAGTGGTCGCCGTCTCCTTCAGGAATGATCCAGCCGGCGAAATCCTGTCCGTTGAAAAGTGGCTCGAAGTCCTTTGGCTGGGCTGATGCCGCCAGTGCCGGAAGTAAGAGCAGACCGATCCAGCATGCTTGAGAAAGTCGACGAAGAATCTGCATGTGAGGGAAAGAGGGTTGAGGGTCAGGGGATCAATCGAACG
>CBFGXY010000095.1:0-6756 GCA_965652945.1 uncultured bacterium | reverse complement strand
GTAGAGGTCAAGATCAGTCCGGACGTGTCGGGGGAAATCATTGAACTGCGTGTTCGTGAGGGCGACCAGGTTTCCCGCGGCGAGCTGCTGGTGCGCATCCGTCCTGATTTCTACACGGCCCAGGTCGAGCAGGCCGAGGCGAACGTACTGCAGTCCAAGGCGAACGCTGCACAGCGCGAGGCGGATTTATTGATGGCAGAGACGGAGCTCGAACGCCAGCAGGGTCTCTTCGATCGGGAAGTGATTTCGGAGAGTGAGCTGCAGCGCACCCGGTCGCAATACGAGGTCGCCCGTGCGGCACTCGCGGCTGCACAGTACGCGGTACAGAGCGCCGAGGCACGTCTTCGCGAAGGTCAGGAGCAGCTGGGCAAGACGCGGATCTATGCTCCGATGGATGGGACCGTGAGCCAGCTGAATGTGGAACTGGGTGAGCGCGTCGTAGGAACCAGTCAGATGGCGGGAACGGAAATGATGCGCATCGCTCGACTGAATCAGATGGAGATGGAGGTGGATGTGAACGAGAACGACGTGGTGAATGTCTCGCTCGGCGATACCGCTCGCATCAACATCGATGCATATCCGGATCGGGCTTTTCGTGGGATCGTGACGGAGATCGCCAACAGTGCCCGAATCGAAGGTGCGGGGTCGACGGAGCAGATCACCAACTTCCCGGTCAAGATTCGCATCCTCGATTCTCATAATCTGGAAGGTGAGGAGCCCGCCACCGCTATCGCGGACGACGAGACGTCGCTTCCGGTGGCGCATATGCCGAACCTGAGGCCGGGGATGAGCGGTACGGTCGACGTCTTCACCGAGACCGTGTCGAACGCCGTTGCGGTGCCGATTCAGGCCGTTACGGTTCGCGACTTCGTGGAGGTCGAGCGGCGTCGCAGGGAAAGAGCGCCCGAAACGGATACGTTGCAGGAAGAGCCTGCTCTGGATGCTCCGGTAGAAGATCTTCGCCGTGTGGTCTTCTTGATGGAGGATGGCATCGCGAAGCTGGTGGAGGTCGAAACAGGCATCTCCGACGATTCGCACATCGTCATTACGAAGGGGATCGGGGAGGGTGCGACGGTGATTACGGGTCCCTACCGCGCAGTCAGCCGCGAGCTTGCCGAGGGCGACCGCGTGCAGAAGCGAGAGGGAATGCTGGCAGCGGGGCGCCCGTGATGATTCTGTTCGTCTAATTCCACACCTATCCAGCCGGTTCATCATTATGCAGGAAGCAACCTCACTGATCGAGCTCCAGGATATCGAGCGTTTTTACACGATGGGCTCGCAAGAGGTGCGCGCACTCAACGGCGTGAGCCTCAATGTGCATGCAAACGAGTACGTCGCGATCATGGGACCGTCAGGTTCGGGCAAATCGACCATGATGAACATCATCGGGTGTCTGGATACGCCCACCGGCGGTGTCTACATCCTGAATGGAAACCTGGTCAGTGAGATGAGCGATGATGAGCTCGCCCGCGTGCGCAACAAGGAGATCGGTTTCGTATTCCAGACGTTCAACCTCTTGCCGAGGGTCAATTGCCTGCAGAACGTCGAACTTCCTCTGATTTACGGGGGGATACGCAAGTCGCAGCGACGCGAAATGGCAGCCGAGGCGCTGCGCCGCGTAGGCCTTGGGGATCGCATGGATCACAAACCGAACGAACTGTCGGGTGGACAGCGCCAGCGGGTGGCTGTGGCGCGGGCGCTGGTGAACAATCCGTCGATCATTCTGGCCGACGAGCCCACGGGTAACCTCGATTCGCGCACGGGGGAGGAGATCATGCACCTCTTCGAGCACTTGTACCGACGGGGCAACACCTTGCTGGTCGTGACGCACGAGGAGGAAATTGCCCAGCACGCGCGTCGGGTCATCCGCCTGCGCGACGGATTGATCGAGAGTGATGTGAGGGTGGAGAATCCGACGCTCGCGAATGTCGATGTGGAAGAGATGGCGGTAACGGCCTGAGCGCAAGTTGCGTTCGTCCCGCCCGGTATCGGCTCATCGTTCCCGTACCGAGCATCGATACTCGACGGATCTCGGAGCGAAAATCGTTTCCTCGCTAGTTTTCTCTATGGCGACCGCAGTAAAGGGAGTGAGGAGAACCTGTGCCGTAAGGCAATCCTCCCCCGGCGTGTCGATCACATAGTTTATACGTAGCCGATCGTTTACCCGCATAATGTCGGTCACCTCGAAGTCGTACCCCGCACTATTGACCGGAACGGCAATGAGCAGGACGTCCTGCTTGTCGAAGTCGACCTCGTGAAGCGATCCAAGTGGCGAGAGGGAATCGGCGTAGGCCTGCCACGATTCGGCATCGGAGATTCGGATCTGGGTAGTGTCCTGCAGCCGGGAGTTACGTCCAAATCCGACCACCTCGTAGCTGACTTCTTCGGCTTGGGGCGGGACGGGTCGTTCGACGTCCGTACAACCCGCAAGCATGACCATGCTGAGGAAAAGCGGGAGGAAGATGGATAGAGGATTCATTTCGTGTTTGGCGTGTGAGTATAGAGGCAGAGGATGAATGTCGGGTACCGAAGTTAGTTCGTGCAGTCGCTCACTGTGGAAAGGCCAATCGCCCGTATATATAAAAGACACCACTTTCTAGGCTCTACAAAACATACGCGATATCGGCCCGCCGCGGATGCGACTTCGCTTATTCACTCTCTTCTCGTTACTCGAAAAAGCACGAAACGACCGACGTGCCCGGGGGTTTGATGATGGATTGATCGTCGATTAAACCGCTAATATGGAAGAACGTATCACCATCCGCGGGGCGCGTGAGCACAACCTGCAGAATATCGATCTCGACATCCCTCGAAACCGGCTCGTAGTCATCACCGGCCTCTCGGGATCGGGAAAATCCAGCCTCGCCTTCGATACGATCTACGCCGAAGGCCAGCGTCGGTACATGGAGAGCCTGTCGGCCTACGCGCGCCAGTTCCTCGGCATGATGGAACGCCCCGACGTGGACTACATCGATGGGCTCTCGCCCGTAATTTCCATCGAACAGAAGACCGTATCCCGCAACCCGCGCTCGACCGTCGGCACCGTCACCGAGATTTACGACTTCCTCCGGCTCCTCTTCGCGCGCGCAGGCATTGCCCATTCCTACATTTCGGGCGAGCGGATGCGCAAGCAGTCCGACGATGAAATCATCAACGGAATCATCGCCTTTCCCGAAGGTACCCGCCTGATGATTCTGGCTCCGGTGGTGCGCGCACGGAAAGGACACTACCGCGAGCTGTTCGAGCAAATCGCACGACAGGGATTCGAGCGCGTCCGCGTCGACGGCAAGATCCAGGAGATCGAGAAAGACATGCAGCTCGATCGATATAAGACACACGATGTGGAAGTCGTCGTAGATCGAATCGTCGTCAAACCCGGGATTCGGCCGCGCGTCAGCCAGTCGGTGGAAACGGCGCTCGGCATGGGCAACGGCACGCTCATCGCCTACGTGGTGGGATCGAATGAGCAGGACGCCCCCCGCGTGGGCGATCACACCTTCAGCCGCCATCTGTTCAGTCCGAAAGACGGCATTTCCTACGATGATCCCTCGCCCAACACATTCTCATTCAACACACCATACGGCTCCTGTCCCGAATGCGACGGTCTCGGCGTGAGACGAGAGATCGACCCGGGGCTCGTGATTCCCGATCGCTCGCTGTCGATTGAAAAAGGCGGCATTGCGGCTCTGGGGAAGAAACGTGACAACTGGATTTTTAGCCAGCTTACGGCCGTCGCCGAGGTACACGGTTTCGATCTGACGACGCCGGTAGGCAATCTCACGGACGAGCAAATTCGCATCATTCTGGAGGGCGCCGGCGAGGACCAGTTCGACATCGTCTATAGGTACAAGGACCGGATCGTCAAGTACCGCCACCGCTACGACGGCGTGTACGCCCACATCCGGCATACCTACGACAACACGACATCAGCTTCTCAGCGGCAGTGGGCCGAGGCATTCATGAGGCCGCTGCCCTGCAAGGCCTGCGGCGGAGCCCGCCTGAAGCCCGAAAGTCTGTCCTTCCGCATAGGGGGGCGTAACATTGCAGAGCTCGTCCAGATGGACCTCGTCTCGCTGCGCACATTTTTCGATGAGGTCGAATTCGAGGATCGCCAGGCCGTCATTGCCCGTCCCATCGTCAAAGAAATTCGTGAGCGGCTGAATTTTCTCATCGATGTGGGGGTCGGTTATTTGAACCTCGACCGGACGGCGCGTTCGTTGTCGGGCGGCGAGAGCCAGCGGATCCGTCTCGCTACGCAGATCGGCACACAGCTTACGGGAGTGTTGTATGTACTGGATGAGCCCTCGATCGGGCTCCATCCGAGGGACAATGACCGGCTGATTGATTCGCTCAAGGCACTTCGCGATCTGGACAACTCGGTGCTCGTGGTCGAGCACGATCGGGAAATGATCGAAGCAGCCGATTTTGTAGTCGACCTCGGACCCGGGGCGGGCTCGCACGGAGGGCACGTCGTCGCGATCGGTCCGCCGGAAACGATCGCCAACGGTGCCGCCGCGCCGGGCGACAGCAGCCTCGTATCCCTGACGCGCGAATACCTGTCGGGCAGGCGCCGTATTTCTGTTCCGAAGGAGCGGCGCTCGGGCAGCGGCGAACGGCTCATCCTCCGAGGCGCCACCGGTCACAACCTGAAGGGCGATCCGCTCGAGCTGCCGCTTGGCACGTTCATCTGCGTAACCGGCGTTTCCGGCTCGGGTAAGTCGTCTCTCATCAACCAGACCCTGTACCCGATTCTGGCGCGCCATTTCTCCAACGCCAAGCTGGTGCCGCTGGCCTACGAATCCATCGAAGGCATCGAACACATCGACAAGGTCATCGACATTGACCAGAGTCCGATCGGGCGGACGCCGCGCTCCAATCCGGCGACGTACACCGGCCTTTTCACCCACATCCGTGATCTCCTCGCGCAGCTTCCCGAGGCCAAGATCCGTGGTTATAAGGCGGGGCGATTTTCGTTCAACGTCAAAGGAGGTCGGTGTGAGACCTGCAAAGGCGCGGGCATCGTCAAGCTGGAGATGAACTTCCTGCCGGATGTATATGTGGAGTGCGAAACCTGCAAGGGTAAGCGGTACAATCCGGAAACCCTTGAAGTGCGCTACAAGGGGAAGAATATCGCCGAGATTCTCGACATGACCGCGGCCGAAGCGCTCGAGTTTTTCGAGGCCGTACCACGGATCGAGCGCAAACTCAGAACGCTCGTTTCGGTCGGGCTCGGGTATATCCGCCTGGGACAGCAGTCGACCACGCTCTCGGGCGGGGAGGCGCAGCGCGTTAAGCTCGCAAAGGAACTCTCACGACCGGGAACGGGATCGACCGTCTACCTGCTCGACGAGCCGACGACGGGACTGCACTTCGAAGATATCCGTCACTTGCTGAACGTGCTGCGGGCGCTCGTCAAGAAAGGCAACACGGTCGTGGTGATCGAGCATAATATGGATGTCGTGAAGGTGGCCGATCACATCGTGGATCTTGGGCCGGATGGCGGAGAGGAGGGCGGCCGGATCGTCTTTTCAGGCTCGCACGCTGAACTTGCCGCTACGGATACGGCCACCGCTCGGTATCTGCGCGAGGAGCTCGTGCGCGACGCCTCAGCGAACGGGGAGGCCGAGGAGGACGTCGATCTCGACGCCTTCTCATCGGACGATGACGAACCCGAGGTGGATGAGGTTGAGGAGGGGGAATTGGAGGAAGAAGGGTAGCGTCGGGCTCGGTCTTTTTCCCTTTTTATACACTTTCCACACCTGATAGAGGCCTGTACTCTATCGGAGCCCTTCAACTGGACATCGCACTACGTATCAAAGTTGGTTCGTCCACCGGCTTGTTAATGTCATCCTATGACTCCGCGAAAGTGATCGTATGGCTCCGCGAAGTGATCCTATGACTCCGCGAAAGTGATCCTATGGCTCCGCGAAGTGATCGTATGACTACGTGAAATGATCGTATGACTACGCGGAGCGATCCGATGACTGTGACGCTGAGAGTCTCGGCGTGGCTACGCGCGCCAGTGTCGGCGATGACTATGCTCAGCGTCTATCCTATCCTCAGCAAACGACCTCGGGATCAGCTCACCCCCACGAGCTCGACGTCGAAGGTCAGACTCTGGCCCGCCAGCGGATGGTTCGCATCGATGGTCACCGAATCGTTCTCCACTGTGGTTACGACCACCGGTAGCTGCTGACCGTCCTGAAGTTGCAGCTGTAGTTCCTGACCGACCTGCGGATTGAGGCCGTCGGGAAGTTGATCGGCCGGCACTTCCAGAATCATGTCGTCCCGGCGCTCACCGTATCCGTTCTCCGGTTCGATGCGCGTGGTGCGGGTCTGCCCCGTCTCCATCCCCCGAACGACCTCTTCGAAACCGGGAATAACCGATCCGGCTCCGAGCTGGAACTCGAGCGGTTCACGATCGCGCGATGAATCGAAAACGGTTCCGTCGTCGAGTTTTCCTGTGTAGTGTACACGTACTGTGTCGCCGTCTTTTGCCTGTGCCAAGGTCTTTCTTGTCTAATTAAAAGGTAACTCGCCCCAACGGACGACCGCCGTGATTGGTCCCCGCCTTCGGAAAAGCGGCGTGCGGTTTACCGGTTCTCGTTACGTCTTCAGTGCGTTGCGATGCCGTTACCGAACCTGCCGATCCACCGGTCGCAAGTGGTGTTGGATGGAATGTCAATCGCGAAACTCACTATCACCTGTATAGACATGAAGATAGACAGCTTTGAAAAACTCTTCGTTCACGAACTC
>CBFGXY010000094.1:0-6831 GCA_965652945.1 uncultured bacterium | reverse complement strand
CGGATGATGGCCACCATCTACGATATTGCAGCTTGTGCCGGTGTTTCGATTGCGACGGTCTCGCGCGTTTTAAACGGGAATGCGCGGGTTAGCAGTAAGACACGTGAGAAAGTGCTTGCGGCCTCCGACTATCTGAATTACCGTCCCAATGCTTCCGCGAGGACTCTGGCTCGCCAGTATTCGAACGTAATAGCTGCCGTCATTCCGGTCGTCACGAATTACTTCTACATGGAGATTGTTCGTGGTATTCAGGACGGTCTATTCGAGAGCGGGTTCGACCTCGTTATTTACGCGTCCACCTCGCCGGAAGAGATCGAGGGCCAACTCGAGCGCGCGGTGCAAAAAGGCCGCGCGGACGGTCTGCTCCTGCTTTCGACGCCGTTAAGCGACCGAAGGGCATCGCGATTACTGACCGCTGGCATCCCTGCCGTTCTGATCGACGCCATCCATTCGGGGCTGGATGCCGTGGCGGTGGACAATATTGAAGGAGGATATCTCGCGACGAAACACTTGATCGAGAAGGGATATTCTTCGATCGGACACGTTTCGGTCGATCCTGAGCCGCTGCCTGCGCGCGATCGTCGAATCGGGTACGAGCGTGCGCTTGGAGAGGCTCGCATGACGGCCGACAAGAAGCATATCGTAGCGAGCTCTCGACTGCCGTACGGCTTCGTAGAGGAAGCAGGTTACGAGGCGATGCAGCGGCTTCTGGCGCTCGATAGTCCCCCTGAGGCGGTATTCGTCACATCCGATGTACAGGCGCTCGGCGCACTGCAGGCGCTTCGCGAAGCCGGACTTCGGGTCCCTGACGACATGGCGCTCGTAGGTTTTGACGATATTAAGCTGAGTGAATACGTCGGCCTGTCCACACTTCGACAGCCGATGTACGAAATGGGAAAGGTGGCGGTTGAAAAGCTGCTTCAAAGGATCGAGCAGCCGGATCGCCCGGTTTCTCACACCGTCTTCGCGCCCGCGCTCGTCGAGCGCGAATCTTCGACTCGCGTGGCAAAGAATTCGTCGTCTTCCTCACGGATCGAGGTCGGAGGCGAATCGAGATGAGGGCGACTGCTCGATATCGACTTGCAGCCGCGATACTCATCGCCGCCGTGGCAGGGATTCTTATCCTGATCGCGACGCGTGGTCATGAGGACGCCCGGGCCGATACAATTGTCGCATGGGTCGACGGCGAGCCCATCACATCCGACCTGTTCGAGCGGTTCTACCTTGATTTTTTGGTCCGAAGCGGACTGCAAGATGATTATCGACAGCGAGAGGTTTTCCTCCAGAACATGATTGCGTCGAAGCTTTTCGCGCGATCGCTCAGAGACCAGGGCGCCGAGCATGAGCAGGCCTACATCGACCGCAGGGATGCCGTCAGCCGGAAGCTGTTACTTGACGCCTATGCCGACCGGCAGGTATTCGCCGATCTCGATGTTTCTGAAGCAGAGCTGCGGGAGGTATTCGCCCGGATGAACACATCGCTTAAGGCTCGCCATCTCGCCGCCCGCACAGCCGAGGAAGCAAATCGTCTCTATGACCGGGTGATGGCGGGCGAGTCGTTCGAGGACCTCGCGCTGGAGGTGTTTCGAGACACATCGCTTGCCAACAATGGCGGATCGCTCGGCTACTTTGCATATGAAGAGATGGATCCAGCCTTCGAAGATGCCGCGTATCGGCTCGAACCAGGCGAAATATCGCCACCGGTACGCACGGCCGCCGGGTATTCCATCATTCAGCTCGAAGACAGGATCGAGAAGCCGATTCTGACCGAATACGAGTTCGCCGCAAGGAAGAAGCGGCTTCGGATGATCGCGCTCACGAATAAGCGTACTCAGGCGCTTCATGATCTGGCTCGAGAGGTTGAGCAAGAGCTCGACATCCGTTACGATTCCGACGTCTTTGCCGCCGTTTATGAGCTGCTTGTCGGAACGGATCCGTCGCTCGAAGTCGCACCGGGTGATTTTCACCTTGTCGAGGAAAACCTGCTTGAGGCGGGACGGGGCGCCGAGCGAAGCGCTTGGACGGTCGGTGATGTGTTCGCCGAGAGTCGCTTCTCGCCGCCGGAGCAGCTGGCCGGGCTGCGAACGGAGGAGCAACTGCAAGCCTACATCAATGGGCTCGTTGTGCGGGTCGAACTATTGCGGAGGGCACGTCGGGCGGGGTTACAGCGTCTGCCGGAATATCAGAACGCAGTGGCCTTCAACATGGAAGGATGGTTGTTCGACGAAGCAAAACAACGTTTCCTCTCTAACCTCGAAGTGCCGGAAGAGGATGTTCGCAGGTATTACGAGGAGCAGCGAGGGCAGTACATGCTTCCTGAGCGAATCCGGGTCGAGGAGATACTCGTCGATGGAGAGGAGGAGGCCGCCAGGCTTTTTCATGTTTTGCAGCGCGACCCGGAACGCTTCACCGAGCTGGCGATGCGGCATTCGCAGCGTCTCGGAGCGTCGGCGAATGGAGGAGATCTTGGTTTCGTAACCCGTGAGCAGCTGGGCGTACTCGGCGATCGACTCTTCGACGCTGCCGTGGGAGAGGTACAGGCTCCGCTCCGGATTGAAGATCATTTCGTGATCCTGCGGGTCGTCGACCGGGCACCGCCACGCGAGAAATCCTACGAAGAAGTGCGCGATCAACTGGTATGGGAGCTGCGCACCATGCACTACGAGAAACAGTGGCTGGCAACACGGCTCGAGGCGCTGCGCGATCGCTATCAGGTCGTGATCAATAATTCAGCCGTAGTCGGACTTCCCATCCTCGGCGACGCACTTTTAGCGTCCGGCCGATAGACAAATTCCGCCGTTGATTCCATGAACCTTGCTACGCGAGTAACCTCCAAGAGCGAAAGACAGATGATTCGGCGTCAGAAATTCAGTCTGATCGTCGTGATGATACTCGGCGGACTGCTGTTCTTTTCGGTGACGGCGCATGCACAGACGACGGGTAAAATCGCGGGGCGAATCATCGACGCGCAGACGCGCGAGACGCTTGTCGGGGTGAATGTTCATATCGACGGCACCACGATCGGGGCGACTACCGATGATCGGGGAGAATACGTGATTCTCGGCGTGCGTCCGGGAGTACATACGGTGGTGGCATCTTATATCGGCTACCAGACCGTTCGGACGGAAGGCGTGCAGGTCAATGTCGACCTCACCACTACCGTCGATTTCGACCTCCGCGAACAGGTTTATGAAGGTCAGGAAGTTGTGGTAACCGCCGAAGCGATCACTGTGCGGCGGGACCTCACAAGTGCTGAGGCTCGAGTGACTGCCGAGACGATCAAGAACATGCCGGTTCAGGAAGTTGGCGACATTCTGTCGACAAAGGCCGGCATCACCACCAGTGGCTCGGGTATTCACATCCGCGGCGGCCGATCCAGCGAAGTAGCCTTCTTTATCGATGGTGTCCGCGTTTCGGATGCCTACGATGGCGGCATCTCCGTGCAGGTCGAGAATCAGGCTATTCAGGAGCTGCAAGTGATTTCAGGCACCTACAACGCCGAGTACGGACAGGCGATGTCGGGCATCATCAATGTCGTCACCAAGGAGGGCGGCAACAGCTTCGGGGGCTCGTTCGAGGGCTACACGGGCGGGTATGTAACCTCGGGTTCCGGCGGCGACGCCTATCTCTACGGCTCCGATCCGGGCGCGGTCTCGTCTTTCCCCTTCCAGGGCGTCGACCCCTATGGCTTCATGCCGTTTAATGCCTCGACCTACTACAACGGCGCCGTGTCACTCGAGGGACCGATCATCCCCGACCGACTCACCTTCTTCGCATCTGGACGCTACTTCAAGAACGATGGCTGGCTCTACGGGGCGAGTCTCTATCACATCGATGGAACGCCCGCTGATTCGGCGTTGCGTCCAATGAACGACTTCGAACGCTACAGTGGGCAGGTTAACCTGCGATTGCAGCTTAACAGGAGCATGCATCTGAATCTGATCGCGCTCGGCTCGTCAAGTACGAGTCGTAACTTCGATCACGGATGGCGCTGGGCTCCGGAAGGTCGTCCGTTCGGATACGATGACGGATACAACGTGAACCTCAAGTTCACGCACATGGTCGGTTCACGAACCTTCTATACGTTGAACCTCGCCAACTACCTCAAGAACTATCGACATTTCCTGTTTGAAGACCCCCTTGACCCACGCTACAATGATTTTCTAATCAACCCTCCCGATGACGTGGTAACCGGGGGAGGACGTTTCCTGCGCGGGGGAACGGATCTCGGTCGTTTCGAGCGGAGGTCCATCAGCTATCTCGCCAAAGGCGACATTACCAGCCAGGTTCATCGTAATCATCAGATCAAGGCAGGTTTTGAGGCACGCATCGACCGCTTGAGCCTGACCGGCTATAGCCTGATTCCCGCTCTAACGGAGGACAACGTCCCCATCGAGCCGTTTCAGCCGGCGATACCGGACCCGACGTCGCTCGACTACCAGTCATACGACAACGTCGATCCGCTCTCGATCAGCGCGTATCTGCAGGATAAGCTCGAGTTTGAGAACATGGTGGTGAACGTAGGTTTGAGAGTCGACTATTTTGACTCGCGCGGACAGGTCCTTGCCGACAGTCTTCTCGACGATCCCAACGTTTACAGTCCGTTCCAGCCTCATCACGCCGCGCGTCCGCTCGAGGAGCGAATGCAATACTGGTATCGGGATGCATCAGCGAAGTGGCAGTTCTCGCCCCGCTTCGGTATCGCCTATCCGATAACCGAATCGGGCGTCATTCACTTCTCGTACGGACACTTCCTGCAGGTCCCGACTTTCCTCTACCTGTTCAACAATCCCGGATACAAGGTCTCAACGGTCGGCCAGATATACGGCGTTTTCGGCAATGCCGACCTCGAGCCGCAGCGAACGGTGATGTACGAGATCGGCTTGCAACAGGAGATCATCCCCGGTCTTGTGGCAGACATAACAGGTTTCTATCGTGACGTTCGGAATTGGGTGTCGACGTCCGTCCCATTCGAGACGGTGATCCCGGGCGTTTCCTATATTCAGTATGTCAACCGCGACTATTCGAATATTCGTGGCGTTACGCTGACCCTGACGAAGTCCTTTTCGGACAACTATGCCTTCGATCTGGACTACACCTTTCAGGTCGCAGAAGGCTCTAACTCATCTCCTGAGGCCGAGTATCATGCCAGGCAGGGGAATCTCCAGCCGTCTATCGCGCTGTTGCCGCTCGACTGGGATCAGCGGCACACTCTCAATGCGCACGCCTATGTCGGGTTCAGCGGCTGGGGGCTGTCGACGATCGCGCGTTTCGGCTCGGGTTACCCCTATACGCCATCCTTTCAGCAGGCGCAGCCGATTGGGAGAGACGTTTCGAGCAGCCTTCCCACCAACTCGCGTCGCAAGCCGACCACGTTCAACGTCGACGTGAACGCCTTCCGTGAATTTGATCTGGGCCCGGTTTCCCCACGCTTGTTCGTACAGGTTTACAATGTTTTCGACAGGCGAAACGTGAACAACGTCTTTGGCGACACGGGCAGGCCGGATATGACCCTGGACCAGCGCATCGTCGGCTTCTATGACAGCGGCTATTACGTGCGGCCCGATTTTTACTCGGAGCCTCGGCGCATTCAAGTCGGGATGTCTCTGAATTTTTAGGAGAAGGCTGAGTCTTTTATCACGATGCCTCATCACATGAAGTCACGCAACAAATTGTCGAAAGCAGCGCAATTATCAATCGTCACGCTGCTACTTGGAGTGGTGGTAACCTCGCCGCTTTACGGCCAGGGTGAGGTGGACCGCAACCATGTGCCGAGCAATGAGCGGACGAATGCGCTCGAGCGCCGGAAGACGGATATCGACGGTAATAATATTCGTGCGACCATTTTCAATTTCGGTATGTCCGGCCGGACGGGCGGCGGCATTCCGGATGAGGTTCCGTACGAATGGCCAAAGAACACCCGTCAGCATTACATCGCGCTGATAGGACTATTCGTGGGCGCGGAGGTCGTCGACGACGATGGGCAGACCAACTGGATCGTCAACATCCCCAACTATCGGCGCAACCCCGTCAATGCCAACGTCTCATGGACGATGGAGCCCGTGGCGGGGTATACGAATCCCAACTCGAACTCGATCGCGCGCTCAGACGACCCGACTACCTGGCCTGCAGTGTGGCCTGACAAACTCACGGATGCGAACGATCCCGGCTGGAGCAACTCGTGGAATGGCTACTTCGGCAAGGATGTTTTCAGCGCAGATCAGGAGTTATTCTACAAGCTGAGTGATGATCAGTACAACCGGTATCCGAACTACTACCCCGACTCAACCGACCATACGCGGAAAGGTCTTGGGCTCATCATCGAAACAAGAGTACTTGCGTGGAGCCAGGTCCTGATTGAGAACTCCGTCTTCCACCTGCACACGGTCAAGAATGACGGTACGCAGGATCTCGATAAGGTAGGCGTGACGCTCTGGGTAGCCGACCTGGTAGGTGGCGACGGCGATGCCAACGACGATGAACCGTACTACGATCTGCTCAATGATGTAGCGTGGATGACGGATAGCGACGGTATCGGCAACCAGTTCTTCGGCAGCCGTCGGGTTGGTGTGGCTACGGCCGCCTGGCTTGAAACGCCCGGTAACTCCATCGACCGGATCGACAACGATGCAGACGGAACGACGAACATCCCCATCCTGGGCATTGGAGAACCCGGCAGTCCGTTCATTACGATGGACATGATCGAAGGGGAGGATCCTACGAGTGGTGTTGATGACAACGGGAACGGCCTCATCAACGAGAATGCGACGCACGTTCCATTCGGTACACCTGGATCGGTTGATTTCAGGCGGGGTGTGGGATTTGCCGACG
>CBFGXY010000093.1:0-6854 GCA_965652945.1 uncultured bacterium | reverse complement strand
TGAGCGTAGCGTCTCCAAAGACATTCAGGAACTGTTTTGGATGAGCCTTTCGGCTTCGCGGCCAGAAGCGGCTTCCAATGCCACCGGCCATGATTACGGCGTAGTTCATCTATAGTCGGTCAGTCGCAACAGTGTTTTCGAGGGCCGCTAAAGTACAACCCCAACGCATCATTGCCCAGTACCGGGCCGAGACCGTAGAAACCTTCTTTTTTGTGGTATCAACGACTTTCCGGCGCGGGGCCCTCAGAAGGGATAAGCACTTAAAAAGCCCGGCCCACTTAAGGACCGGGCCGAGCCGTCACGATTCGATTACCGTGGCCTTTCGATTTCGATCGGGGTGGCGATAGAGGATTCCTGTGGTGCCGCCGAGGGAAATGTTAATATTCGCCAGCTCCCAGTTGTCTTTTACATCATCCACATCCCCCGCGTAAGGTGCGGTGCCTGTTCCAAAGCGACCGTAATCGAAAACGAAAAGATTGCGACCTTGACCCAGTAAAATGTACGTCGTCATGCCTCACGCGAGTTATTTGAAAAAAATGTGTGCTGCTTGTAACGTTGCTTCAGATACCTTTGGTTCCGCCGATCCTGTATGGTTACTGTACCCGCAATGGAAACGGCGCGACTGCGGTCGTACGCGCTCGAGCAGATGGAGCGTAACGGCCTATTAAAAAGGGGCTGGACGTTTGAGTTCGACAACGCACGCCGCCGGTTCGGTGTCTGCCGATTTGACCGGAAGGTCATATCACTTTCGAGGACGCTCGTTGAGCTGAATTCGGAGGATGAGTGTCGAGATACGGTCTTGCACGAGATCGCTCACGCCCTCGCCGGACCCCGCGCCGGACATGGACCTGAATGGAAGCGTAAGTGCCTGCTGGTAGGTGCGCGACCAGAGCGATGCTACGGTAATGGCGAGGTACGCTTGCCAGTACCACGATATTCCGCCCGGTGCCCCTCGTGCGGCCATGAGATCGGGTTTGAGCGTCGACCGTCGCTAGTTCGTGCATGCGGCTCGTGCTGTCGAGAACATGCACGTGGCCGGTTCGACGATAGATTTGAATTGCAGGTCTTCGACACGAAGAGCGGAGAGGAAGTGGGGTATGCTACGGCAGCCATCTACATGGGAGATTGCAACTCGTGCGGAGAGAGATATCGCCTCAATAGGAGGCCGACCTCACCTGTAGCGTGCGCGCGGTGTTGTGATACGTATGCGAGGGGAAAATTTGATGACCGGTTCAGACTCCGGCTTCGGAGGATCGAAGCGCGACCGGATCCGCCTGCATAAGTGATGGACTAACGGCTTGATTCAACTCTTCGATCAAGTGCACGCAAAACCCGCTGGCGAAGCTGAGCGGCATTGACCGAGCCGTAGTCTCCCGGTGGAACGGACACGCTGATACTGCTTGAAGTGGGAGACGTACTTCGTACCGTTATCTGCAAGGTATGCATTGCTGGACTAGTGGTCGTACTCCCCCCGCGGACAGCAGCATTGGTCTGACGTGCGACCACTGAAAACGCTCCGTCGTCCGTCGTCGCCAGGTCCTCGATCTCGATGCCCATATTAGCCAGCGTTGCATCGAGATGGTCCATCAGTTCGTTTACATCGACATCGTAGGAGCGACCACCGCCTCGTGTGGCATCCGTTGAGGCGCATCCCGCGGTTAACAAAACGCTGACCAGAATCGTTGGGCTGATAATCCGGAGCATCTGACATCGAATATTTATTCAAAGGATTACCGCTCAATAAACAGCAGAGAGGTGGCATAATGCAAGGAGATCTCAAATCCCTTGGCTCCATTCCCAGCCTTCGCGACCTCAGCCTGAAGACGCCCAGCGAGTCCTTTTTTCACGATAGATCGGTTCAATCATAGTAGTGGCCGCAGAGAGGTGCCTCCACCTCGACCTACCGAAGCCTACGCGATGCTTTCAGACAACTCTCTGCCGTTCGTCACCGAAGCCACTCCTCCACAAACCGCTCGACACCTCGGACATGAGCCTCGGCCAACCGGTGGAGGAAGACCGGGTCGCGAAGCGCCGCTTCCTGTTGCGGAAACATCATGTACAGAGACTCGGTGAGGACGGACGGCATCCAACTGGGCCGCGCCAACGCAAGGCTGCGCTGAAATGTCCCCTTATTTGGAATTCCAGTTACGGCAGCGATTTCGTCCACGAGGTACCGTGCCAGATCGTGAGAGAAGTCGTGGAAGTAATAGACCTCCGAGCCGTGATTGCGGAAGGGATTGACGCCATCCGGAAATGCATTATTGTGGATGGAAACGAGCATGTCGGCATTTTCTTCGACGGCGTAGCCGACTCGCGTCCAGAGCTCTTCTGCCGAATTCGCCCCGCTCACCATCGGCGACTGGTCCTCCCGCGTCATCAGGACTTCAGCGCCGCGCATCTCAAGCAGATCGCGAACCTCGAGCGCAATTGCCAGATTGGCCTCTGCTTCCGCCAGCCGCGTCGGTCCGGTTGCGCCTGCAGGCGGATGACCCGCATCGACGAGTATCCGCAATCCCGAAAGTGAACCTCTGTCGTTGATAACAGGTGGTTTTCGGAGGCGAACGACGAGCGTGCTGTCCTTGTCGTTATGGAACGCCTTGTAGCCCCAGAATCGGCGCGCAAGATCGAACTCGAGCCGGAGCGAATCCGCCGAGGCGCCGGCTACGGCGACCGATTCGATCCATGCATCATCCACATTCGGCGCCTGCACGCTTCGCCCATCCACTTGATAGACGGTCACCGCCGCGCTTCGCCCATCCGATTCCACCACGAATGGCACGCGTGCAGGTCTCACCTGAACATCGACATAGCCTTCGCTCGATTTTAACGACACGGAAGGCGCTTCCGTCGCCATAACAGAATCAACCGGTACGATAGAACTTTCAGGCATCCATACATCACGTCCGGAAGCGAGATTGACCCTGACCTGATCGCCCGTACGCCCCGTTACCATCACGCGTGTTCCGGGGAGCATGAACATCGCGCGGTTGCCGTTTGGTGTCGCGGTGGCGTAGGCTGTTTGCGATCCGGTATCTATCGTATCTCGACCAAGCGAACGAACGCGACCGGGCTGAGGCGGCGAGACGTCGTGAATTTCCGGCCGTCTCGGCGGAGGCACGAAGTACCTGAAAGTCTCAGACTCGGAGTTGTCTCCGGCCCTGGCCACCAGGTGATACGCTCCATCGAGTGGAACTCGGACGAACGCCAGAAACGCACCGTTTGCCGCGACCGGCACCGCCTCGCCGTTGATCGTGAGCTCAGCGCTGCCGGTTCCGACACTACCGAAGACGAACGTCGAATCAACATCGGGCCGAACCTGATCCGGCGTCGGGTAGACGATGGAGATGTTTAGCGGGCCCGATTCGGCGGGCACCTCCGGAAGATTTCCGAGCGGCTGCGGACGCAGCGGCTCGTGCACCGTCTTACATGCCGAAAGCACGATGCCGAGCGAAAGGACGGTTATGAATTGCGCGACGACGTAGCGATGCATGTTTCAGCCGTGTAGATGTATGGGTCAACCGATCAGTAGACGAGGGATCGTCAACCTGTTACCGGGTCGAGTTGAGGCGCCGAGGCACTTCGCCACGGACGGGATACCCGTCTACTTTCAACGCCTCAAGCACACCCAGACCCGAGCTCCGGCCAGATTCGTCAACATCCGCCGCGTCTCTCGCCATACTGCGTACCGTCCTACCCTGCTATCGACTTATCGGCCGACGCGAGCCCGCTGCGAGAATCGCTCAAGCCACGGCCGGCAATTCCGATGTGCAGCTCGGGCAGCGCGTAGCTTCTATAGCAATGTCGGTGACGCAGTACGGGCACTTCTTCGTCGTCGGCGGTGCCTCAGGAGCTTCATCCGGCCGCTTCAAGCGATTGATATAGCGGATCACCAGAAACACTGCGAAGGCGACAATCAGAAAACTGATGACGGTGTTGATAAACTGCCCGTATGCCAATACTACCGCACCGGCTTCTGTGGCGGCCTCGAGGGATGCGTACGGAGCGGCAACCTCCGCACCTTCACGTAGCAGGATGTACAAATTTGAAAAGTCGACACCCCCGAGCAAGAGGCCAATCGGGGGCATGATGACATCATCTACAAGAGACTGAACGATGGTGCCGAACGCAGCGCCGATGATGATACCAACAGCCATGTCGACGACGTTGCCACGAACCGCAAACTCTTTAAATTCTTTCAGCATAGTGCGAATCGGATGATTAAGGGATGTCACACATCTTCGCCGTAAACTTCACGGCACGGAAGAGTATCGTGAATATCAGGATTATTTGTTTATAGAAAAATCGATCCACCAAACGCAGGATGATGCCGCTACATCGAGATCACGCGAGGTGAAACAAGCATTCAATCGTTTGCCTGCCCCGACGATTGGAATGCAAAGCAGAGATTTCGGCGCATAATTAACGGCGGGAATCCCCATTCGCCGGCTTCAGCGGTCAAAGTACAGTTCCGCTAGAACACCAAAATGGTCCGATGCCCATAGATGATCGTCTTCGCGCGTGGCAAGGATACGCCTGACTTTCCACACCGAAATTCCAGCATCCCTCTGAATAAAGATATAATCAATCCATCGTTCAGGGTGCCCAATATATGGATTCAGTGTACTGGGGCGCGGACCTTCGCCGTAGGCGGCATCGAACGAGTCCTCGAAAGTCGCCAATAGCGGTCCGAACTCCTCGGAGCCGGGCTCCGCATTGAAATCGCCGGCCACGACGGCTCTGCCGGTCGACAGGGTACTGTCGATGAACTCGGAGAGATGCTGCATCTGGGTTCGGCGGATCGTCGCTCCTGAATCGGAGGCAGTGTGATGCAGATGCGTGCAGAAAACGTCCAACTCAAAATCGCCGGCACGCGTACGTACGTATGCCGCGTTGCGCGAATCCCCCGGCGGGTCGAGCGGCATCCATGTCGAATCCTGAATCTGGTTCCGAGTCAGGATAGCATTGCCGAAGCGGACCGGACTTCCCGCGGTGTCGACCGACGTGAAGTAGACGTCATACCCCAGGCTGTCCGCCAATGAATACGCTTGATTTGGGAGGTTACTGCGCTGCACCACTTCTTGCAGACACACGACGTCGGGTTGTATCGAACGTAGTGTATCGATTATCACTCCAGAACGTTGAGGCCAGTCGGAGGCGTCATGCCAGATGTTGAGTGACAGGATGCGAACCGGTGGTTCACCAGGCTCCGACCGTGGCTCCGACGAATCGCAACCGGAAATAACCAGTAGCGCGACCAGAAGAACAATTCGGAGAGTGACCATCGAATATTTGTTCTTGATGGAGCAGGGTCCAACGTACCAGAATATACCCGGCCAAAACTCCTGACAGCAAATATCTCCGTCAGGCAGCAACACAGCGACGTGCGCGTCTTCCAACGGAACGAACCACGGTGCGTCGTATAGATGTGAGGATCATCTCGCCATCTTTTCGGCCAGGCGCAGCGCACCGTGGCACGGCGCATCCGAGCGTCTCCTGACGTCCCATCCGGGAAGCCGCTCGAGAATTGCGTCGACAAGGAGATCCTGATACAACTTGGCACCTGCCAGTCCCCCCAGTAACGCGATGCGCTCCTCCACGTCCGGTCGGCGCTCGGTTAGCCACAGCACTTGATCGGCCAACTTCCCCGCCTCCTCACGAAGAATACGTTGGGCAACCTCATCAACACCCTTTGCCGCCGAGATTACTGACCGGGCGAAGTGTTGAGCGGGCACCTGCTCTTTGTATACCTGCTGAATCGCATCCGCAATGGATCGGATGTTCATTGCATCACGCGCTTCCTCGACGAGAGACGTCTGGGGACCTCCGTCCATCGCGGCACAGACCGCGTTCAGCCCGCGCATGCCGATCACGTGCCCACTTCCTTCATCACCCAGCAAGTATCCCCAGCCCCCGGACCGTTCCGTTCGACCGTCTGGCGTCCGGGCAAAGACAACAGACCCCGTCCCCGAAATTACGATGATGCCACTTTCTCCATGGAATGCCGCCTCAAGGGCGATCTCGGCATCGTGCACGATTCGCACGCGAAGGTCGTCGCGCGAGGTCAGTTCCGACGCAAGGCTTTGCACACGATCGGCCAGCGCAACCTGTTCGGCGGGCCGACCCGCTCCGGCCACTCCCGCACATACATAAACCCCTCCTTCCGAAGCGTGCGTGCGCACCGCTTCGGCGACCATCTCAGCCAGAACAGTCGACGCAGCCTGAATGCCGACGCGCTGAAGATTTGCTCCTCCACCTGCCATGGTAAAGGTAGATTCGCTGGAGCCGCTGCGTCCGAGCATTTCTGTTTTCGTTCCGCCGACATCGAGACCGAGAAATAGCATCGCAACAGAAACAGATTTCGAGTATGAAGTCTTAAATGTACGTGTCAATCAGTTACCCCGTCGACCGGCACGTCTGACGCGGTGCCCGTAACCGACGAGATTCAGCCCGTATTCACCTGATGGATCTATTCGGAGACGGGCAAGAAAGTGTCCGATTTCGGGCGCCTGGTTCGTTTGAACACATATTATGCCGTCAAACATTGGTAAAAAAGTATGTAAGGGTGCGGTCGGCCCTCGTGCGTCTTTAACACGAAGGCCTCAAGCCTTACCTTAGCGCTTCGTCCGGTTTGCTGTCCGGCCGGGCGCGCCCGTCTTAACGGCAGCTTGAATGTCGATATCATCTCCGTTATCTGCACAGCATTATGCTCAGCCATCCAGCCCAAACTGGGGACGTCCACAAGGCCCAAGCGGCCACAACGATGGGTACGCAGTTGGAGCGAGTACCTGTCCTGATTTTTGAAGAGCCGGCTCAACTTGGCCACCAGGTCGCGCGGCGTATTGCCAACCTGATTG
>CBFGXY010000092.1:0-6879 GCA_965652945.1 uncultured bacterium | reverse complement strand
ACAGCGGCTAGTGAAAGCACGTCCTCCGCATTTGGCAGGGTCGACAGCTTATAGATATAACCTTAAATCCCAAATAATCGAGCGCAACAGCGCGAGTGGTCAAAATAGGAAGCCGATCCGCAAAATCGGAGTTGCGAATCTATCGCGGCCTTCAAGTGTCAAGAGACCGATCCAATATCGGCCCTACTCCGGTTATGAAAGCTTGGTTAACGCCATTCAAAACATCGATCCACGACGGCCAAGCCTTTTACCCCGGCATACCTGAATCCGCCGGGGCCTACTTTTTTCCCGTCGTAGTGAACGAACCACTGCCTTTCACGTCCACACCGTATCATTACCCGGGATATTAAGGAAACTGTCCGTTCAGCATCAGGCGAGCTGACTCACACGGGAGTCGCCTTTAAAGGCTCGCCTTCCCCGATCATCATAACTATGCCCATATCTCTGCCGAAAGAAACGATTCGACGCCTTGAAGAAGCCGCAGAAGGACGCCTCGAATACGGCGTCATTCTGGCACCCTACACCACGTTTAAGATTGGAGGTCCGGCAGATCTGTATTTTGAAGCGCACAGCGCCGAGGAGATCAAGACGATGATCCGGACCGCGCGCCTGACCGGTACGCCATACTTTTTGCTCGGAACCGGTGCCAACATCCTGATCGGTGATCGGGGATTCAGGGGCCTCGTCATTCGGAACGTGGCGCGTCATGCATGGGTCGATCCGGTGCGGCAGCAAGTTGTTGCGGAGAGTGGAAGCATCGTCTATCCCGATTTGATCGAACTTGCTGTCTCACATGGTTTATCCGGGCTCGAACACTATGTCGGCATACCATCGACAGTCGGAGGAGCTCTATGGCAGAACCTTCACTTCCTTTCTCCTCCACCGCTGAGAGAACGAACGATGTTTATCGAGGAGGTCTTTCATGAAGCGGAAATCCTGACAGAGGAAGGGGAACACAAGACCGTCGGACGCGACTATTTCAATTTCGGTTACGACTATTCCATTCTGCACGTACGAGATGATATAGTGCTCACGGCGACGTTCCAGTTAGAGAATGGAAGCGAGAACCGCATGCGTGAGATCATGGAGTCGAACCTGGCCTGGCGCGCCGAACGCCACCCGCCCCTGGATACCGAACCCAGCGCCGGTTCAATCTTCCAGAAGATTGACGGTGTTGGTGCCGGCCGACTGATCGATGGAGCTGGCTTGAAAGGGGCCAGCATCGGCGGTGCATGCGTGACTCATAGACATGCGAATATCATCATCAACTTCAATAACGCCAGCGCGGCTGATGTACGGGCACTAATCGATCACGTCCAGCAGGTTGTCGCAAAGGAAACGGGTTACGAACTTCGGCCCGAGATTTCGTTCATCGGTGAATTTGACGCCCCATCCAATGAGCCGCTGAAAATGTTACCACGGCCGCACGGGTTGATTACTGCAGAGGAAAGAGCGCGCCTTGCTTCGAAATGAAGTCGTGATGAATCAAGTGTCCACCGCGTCGACGAATCCCGAACGCAATCGATCACTCAGCGAACGGTGATTAATGTTTCGGTTTTCACTATTCGCATTCGGATACTCATCCCATTCTATCATCTCCTGGCCGGAATCTCAGAGAGACTCTCAAGAAGTGACAGTCGACAGTTTGATCCACATGCTTGATTATCCATGCTGACCTGGCTTGGCGGTGCATGGGCAGTATTTCAGAAGGACGTACGGCTGGAGCTTCGTCACCGATACGCCGTGAACACCTTGTTTATGTTCGTGCTGTCGGTAATTGCACTGCTCCTTTTCTCAGTGGGCCGCGAGGATCTTAATGATGTATTGCAGGCGGTCTTATTCTGGATCGTGATTCTCTTCACTGCTGCGCTCGGACTCGGTAGGTCGTTCATCGGAGAAGAGGAGCGCGGGACGGTTCTGCTTCTTCGTCTGAACGTGCAACCTTCGATGGTGTATGCAGGGAAGCTGTTCTTCAACTTCCTGATGATGCTTGTGGTGGAGGTGGTTGCAGTCGCTGCCTTCTATCTCCTGCTGAGCATGCGAGTGGAGATCCCTCTCTTGCTGGCACTGCTGATTTTTCTCGGCGCCCTCGGTCTCGCGGGCTCTACTACATTACTCGCTGCGATCATCGCACGTGCCGCCACTCGTGGACCACTCCTCCCCGTGCTTCTTTTTCCTCTCCTAATTCCTCTATTGTTAGCAATAGTAGATGCAACCGTCAGTGCGCTCGATGGTACGGGCTGGGCATCGGCGCGGGAAGAGATTCTCATCCTGACGAGTTTTGCCGGCGTCGTGATCTCGGCATCTATAGTGCTCTTCGACTATGTATGGAATGACTGAAGATCCGATTGCAGACAGCGACCTTGTTTCGAGTAAGCTGCGACCCAACCTCCGGACGTACACCATCGTCCGAAACGTCGTCCTCGTCTGGATGACGGCGGTCATACTCGGCGGTTTTTTGATCCGCATTCCGCGCATCAACATCCTCGAACACACGGCGCGCAACCTGTATTTCCACGTGCCGATGTGGTTCACAATGATGGCCGCTTTTTTCCTGGCCGCATATCATGCCCTCCGGTATCTGAGCACATCGGAGCCACTCTACGATGTTCGATCTCAGGAGGCGGCCCGAGTTGGTGCCGGCTTCGGGATTCTGGGGCTGTTGACGGGTATCGTCTGGGCACGATTTACATGGTACGTGGGCACGGACATCTGGTGGAACTTCGATCCGAAGCAGACGATGGCCGCGGGCCAGCTGCTTATTTTCGGCGCCTACTTCGTGCTTCGTTCCGGGATTGACGATCCGCAGAAGAGAGCCCGCATTTCAGCGGTCTACCTGTTATTTGCAACGGTTGCGATGCCGTTTTTGCTATATGTGCTCCCGCGCCAGTTCGACAGTCTGCATCCGGGGGCCGACGGCAATCCGGCTTTCAGCGATATTACACATCCAATTATGCGCGCGGTGTTCTACCCGGCGTCTATTGGCTTCATCGGTCTTTTCTGGGTGATCTACACACAACGTGTTCGCGCCGCCATCGTCTCTGCTTTCTACGATCCGGACCGATCATCCGGTTTTTGACAACATCCCGCTTTTGATGTCATACGATTTCAATATCTTGTCTGCTGATGCGATCCGTCCGGTCCAGGACGGCGGAGCGCCGTACGATACGATCTGGGCTCAATCGGAAGTGCCGGTTCAGGAGCCGCAGGGTATCGAGCAGGTGATGCTGGCGGAAGACAAGCTGTTTGTGGTGCTTGCCGTCGTGCTTATCATCTGGGCGGGGATCGCGTTCATGATGCTGCGAACCGACAGACGATTGAGCCGGCTGGAGGAGCACCTGCCCGCTCATCGAGACGAAACGTACACTACCTGACTTACTGAGACAAAATATGAAGCCCAAGACTCTCATCGGCATCGTTGCGATGATCGCCTTCGCTTCCGTACTCCTTCTCAACTTTGGAAGCCAGGTTGGAGGTTATATGAGTTTCGCAGATGCGGAAGCCGCCGGGACCAGCGCACACGTCATCGGCATGTGGATGCCGGATCGAGAGGTTAGCTACGATCGCGACAACAATATTTTTTCGTTCTGGATGGAGGACGAAGCCGGCAACAGAATGCGCGTTGAGTATCCAAATCCTAAGCCAGCCAACTTCGACGATGCCGAGCGGCTCGTGATCGAAGGAAAAATGCGTGGCGACGTGTTTCATGCCTCGCATATTCTTGTGAAGTGCCCATCGAAGTACAACGACGAGCGTGCACTGCAGCAGGTTCAACCTGCCTCCTCCTGATAATCGGCAATGGTATGCGCGTCCTGGCGCCAATTCTTCTGAGCGCGTGGATCGCCTTTTCTCCGGCGTCCGCTCAGGATTTGCCCGATGAGCCACTTTCTGAATGCGAGGACGTTCAGCGTTGCGCCTATGACGAGCGGGTCTACGAGCACGATGCCGACCTCCTCTTCGCTTACGTGCGCCGCGCCATCAACCGCATGTCACCGGTCGATCTGCAGGTCAATGAAGATCTGCATCAATTGTCGGCCGCCTTTCGGGTCTTTTTCTTCCTGGATGATCTCAGCATCACGCTGAAACCGGTCGATAAGGGAACGAAATTGTATATCCGCAGCGAGAGCCGCTCCACTTTCTGGGATGGAGGCACCAACAAAAGGCGGATCAACGGATTTTTTGATCGGCTCGAGGACCTGCTGGCTCAAGCTGCCCCGGAGCTGGAGGATTACTGACGGTGATTCCGGCCCCTCTGGGCCCGGGGCTTCGTCAGAGGTACAGTGCCGAAGCGATCAGGAAGAAGACCGTCAATCCAAGAATGTCATTCGCGGTCGTCACGAAGGGGCCCATTGCGCTGGCGGGATCGATACCCATTTTCTGAAGGATAAAGGGTACCAGGGCCCCGTTGGTGGTAGCCAGCAGGATAACGACGAACATCGTGAGGCTTACCGTAAGTGCCAGCCGTGGGAGATCACCGATCCCCAGAATGTATACCATGAGGCCGATCAGCAGCGACAGCACGAGCCCGTTCAGCATGGCCACCGCGCCCTCCTTGGCGAGACGCTTGAAGGCATCCCCCGGCCAGAAATGGCCCGACGACAGCCCCTGCACCGCAATGGCGGCACTCTGAACCGCCGCATTTCCACCCATCGCGGTCACGATAGGGATGAACATAGCCAGAACGACGGCTTGCTCCAGTCCTTCCTCGAAGGTGCCGATGACCAGACCCGATATACTCGCACCGAAAAGGCCCACCAGCAGCCATGGCAAACGTCCGCGCGAGATTTGCAGCACGGAGTCGGACGGCTCTTCGTTCGCGGAGACACCGTGCATCAGCTGGAAATCTTCTTCTGCCTCTTCACGGATGACATCGACCACGTCATCGATCGTAATCCGTCCGATGAGGACACCGTCGTCGGTCACGACTGCCAGAGAAATCAGGTCATAACGTTCCATGATGCGCGCGACTTCTTCCTGGTCCACTTCCGGCGTTACGGAAATCACTCCGCGGTCCATCGCTGACTCAATCCGTTCCGTGGCGGGAGTAAGCAGCAGATTCTTCAGCGATACGACGCCTTCGAGCACGCCCTCATCATCCGTCACAAAAACGGTGTAGATGTGCTCGACGAGCTCCGCATGTCGTCGCACTTCCTCGGTGGCCTCGGCGATGGTCCAATCCTGCTTTACCGCAACCAGTTCGGTCCCCATGATACCGCCGGCCGTATCGTCGGGATAGGCCAGCAGGTCGCGTAGGTCTCCGGCGTCTTCGAGGGCCGGAAGAACCTGTCGCGTGATTTCATCGGGAAGCTCGCTGAGGACGTCAACGGCGTCATCCGTGTTGAGCTCGTCCAGCAGCGTCGCCATCCGGTCGTGACTGATGGCCTCGAGAAGCTGCGTCCGCACATTGGATTCGAGTTCAGGCAGAATCTCGGAACCAAGCGAGTCGGGCAACAGATCGAAGAGCTGGCGTGCCTCATCGATCGGAAGATGCCGCAACAGCACGGCCAGATCGACCGGGTACATGTCCATGACGATGTTCAGAACCATCGCGGGACGTGCCGTCTGAATCAGCGTCGATATGTCAGCCACCAGCTGCTCATCCACCTCGAGCGCTGCGCCCGGTCTGCGGGTCTCTTCTGGTTGGATCGGCTCTGACATCCGCTGATGAATCTAAAACTACTGGGCTATCGACGGCAGCCGCTCTTCCGTTCTCTCTGCAACGGATGCATGTGGAACGGTGCGCACATCAACAGACGTATCGGTAAGGAGTCTGTCGTACGCACGAGGGCAGTTGGGCAAGGTACGAAATCAGGAACCCATTCCTGCGTAAAGTTCGTCGGTCAGGGCTACAAAATCTGTCGGACTGAGCTCCTCGGGACGCTTTCCTGCCCATTGTGGAGAAACCTCCCCGCCGATCTGCCGCGCCAGCTGCCCCAGGCTGTTTCGCAGGGTTTTACGTCTCTGATTAAAGGCCGTCCTGACGACCCGCCGAACGGAATCATACGGAATCGCTTCCTGCGGTTCATCGATCGTGAACGACAATCGAACTACCGCACTCATCACATCCGGTCTCGGCACGAACACATTGGGGGATACTCGAAAGAGGAGCTCGGGCCGAGAATACAATTGTGTCATCACACTAAGAATTCCATACGCCTTCGTGCGTGGCTCGGCAACAAGACGCTGCGCAACCTCGAGCTGCATCATCAATACGCCTTCTCGGATTATCGATCGCGCGCTGATGAGCGAGAAAAGTATCTGACTGGTGATGTAGTACGGCAGATTTCCGACTACATACAGCGGTCTGCCCGCTTCTTCTGCAAGTTCGCTCCAGTCAGTCTGCAGCACGTCCTGATGGATGATTCTGACGTCCGGAAAGTTCTCCCGCAAATGATCTACGGCCCGTCGGTCGATCTCGATGCCGATGTACCGACTGTACTTGTCCATCAGCAATCCGGTCATGGCACCGGTGCCCGGACCGATCTCCACGACTGGCGCGTCGAGCGGTGCCTGTACCGACGACACGATTTTCCGGATGGTATTCGGGTCGACCAGAAAGTTCTGGCCAAGTGATTTTCTGGGACGAATCACCGGAATTACTCGGGGCGCCCTGCCGAGGTCGAATCAGCCTGGAAGCTGACATCGGTTTGTGAGGCCGGCAGCAAGCGTTCTGCGGCTTCGATCGCCGATTCGCGTCGCCGAAGTTCCTCCTCCCATTCGTAGAGCTGCAGGCGCTGCGCCTCGATGGTCTGCAGAGTCTCGTCGAGTGCCCGCTCGCGCTGTTCGAAAGGAGCCATCTCTACGTATCCGCGCTCCTCAAAGTACCGTTTGAACAACCAGTTCGATTTGGCTGCCTCCATCAACTCGGCGAATCGGAAT
>CBFGXY010000091.1:0-6922 GCA_965652945.1 uncultured bacterium | reverse complement strand
GGGCGGGCTCTCATCAAAGAACTGCTCAAGCGGTGCAAAGGCACGGAGGTTATCCTGCGGGACTCTGACATATCGTCGGGTTTCTATGCCCAGCTTGGCTTCAAGCGCGTAGAAAACGCCTGGATGCTCAAAGCGTGATCTGTCAAAGGCCCTCGGTGCCGGGCATCTCCGACGGATTGGCGGCCGTGTCACTGCTCTGAGCGACCTGCAGGTGTTCGATCACACCTTTGACGCCCGGAATCTTTCCCGCAATGGCCACGATCAATTCACGATCGAGCTCGTTCTGAACGGTGCCGTAGAGCGTCACCTCGCTGTTCTGAACGAATAGATGCAGGCCGCTGACGCGCGTAAGCTCCAGATCACGGTCGAAGGTCTCCTGCAGCCGGCGTGCAATAACGCGATCCCGTCTTGTCTTGTATCCCTGAGCGGTATCGGCACCTCTGAGCCTGCTCAAAGCGCGCTGCATGGAAGAGGTGATAGACACGGTTGCGGAAACCCGATGAATGAATGTATCTGTGCCGCACCAGCGACAATGGCCGACTTGAATAAGTGGGATGGGCGTCGGTTCCGCGGCAAATTAGAATCCGCTCGAGAGACGTCCGCCAAATCGACCCTGAACGTCCTGACGTGGCTGCCGCAACCGAAGTATATCGCGCAAGTGACCGCTCTTGACATGCAGATCGAATCCCCATGACTGATAGGGGCCAAATGGCGTCCAGTTGACGGAAAGTTGCCAGCACTCGAAGTCGCGCATCACCACAAGATTCGTGAGTACGACTTCCTCCTGTATAAGATCATAACCGGTTCGGCCCTGAGCCTTCCAGTTAGGTGTCAGGTTGAAATCGAACGATGCGTTGATGATCGCGCGCCGGGTGGTCGATGTACCCAGCCTCGACAAATTATAGTTCATGTCCAGATTGAGAGACCACGGTATCGCAAAGTCTGCGTACCGGACTCCCGAAAGCAAATCGGCCGCACGAGACGGGTTCGCAACGTTCATCTCATCCGTAATGGGCATTCCGTCCAAACCTGCCATCCCGTTCATCATCATATCACCGGGATTGACCCGGGGAGATTCGAACGGGCGGCTGGAGCCCGTCGCGCCGCTTCGAAATGCCGTATTCAACGAAACTGATACCCGCGTCATCCGCAAAGGCCACCACGGACGCTCTCGAAAGAGGTAGCGAGACTGCTCCCGTCCAGTGATCGGATCGCGCCAATACGGCGAAAACGAAGCATCCGCACGAATATCGACCTGATCCAGGATACGCGTGCGGGCATTGACGTTGACCGGCGACATCTTCAACGAATCGGCGGCGAAGTTGTATGACGAGTTCAAACCCAGATCCAACAGCTTCAGCGTTCGGGATCGCACCTCACCATCGTCGTCGGTCGATACCACTTTTGTTTCGAACACATTATCAACCCGGAAGGATAGGGTTTGCTGCTTGCTCGTTATTCCCGAGACAATCGGATAGCGGACTTCTCTGCCATCCTCATCTCGGTAAGTGCGGGTGTACCCCCAGAAGTCGGACGTAAAATCGGGTGAGAACGAAAACGAGGCATCCGCACGAATATCGACCTGATCCAGGATACGCGTGCGGGCATTGACGTTGACCGGCGACATCTTCAACGAATCGGCGGCGAAGTTGTATGACGAGTTCAAACCCAGATCCAACAGCTTCAGCGTTCGGGATCGCACCTCACCATCGTCGTCGGTCGATACCACTTTTGTTTCGAACACATTATCAACCCGGAAGGATAGGGTTTGCTGCTTGCTCGTTATTCCCGAGACAATCGGATAGCGGACTTCTCTGCCATCCTCATCTCGGTAAGTGCGGGTGTACCCCCAGAAGTCGGACGTAAAATCGGGTGAGAACGAAAACGAGGCAGCAGGCCGTACGGTGTGGCGGAGGCCTTCGAAATTGCCCAGCCGCATCGGAAACAAGCCGTAGAACGTCGTATTGGCCGAAGCCCCGACATTGTAGCGGCGTACGGAAACGAAACCGGATTCACGGCTCGATACGACTCTTCCCAGGGACTCATCATACTCTCGTCGTTCAGATTCGGTATACCAGTTCTCCGTGTAATTTAGATTCTGGCTCACATTCAGGCGGAAAGTGCGGGCTAATCCGGGGATCCTATTGATTGAGAAGTTCGAGGAGACTGGAATTGAGTGGGTGGCAGTGATTCGGAACGGGGTTTCCTGGCCGGTTGCAAGGCGATAGTCTGAAGGAGAGAATAGTGCGTGGTACCACTCGACATCGCCGACTCCCAACTGTTCGCGGGTGGAATCGGGAAGAGGCGAGAAGTCGAAACGATTGTCGAGCCGGCCGCTGTAACTCATCGTGATTCGTTGAAACCAGTTTTCCTCGCTGGGAACTGCCGACGACCCCTGAAAAGGCTTCCGCGAGCTCTGTGTGAACGACAGGGAGGGGAGGGTGAGATTGGCGTTCCCCGTTGCCAGGTTCTGCGACTGAGTAAGGCTCATGTTGAATGAGCGCCCTGCGGATGGCCATCGCTTGCTGTAGCGGATGGTTGAGGAAATGGACTGGCGCACCCGGTCGTCGTACTGCTCTGAAATCGCTCTCATGTAGCTCGTCGACGACAAATTGACATCCCCGCTGAGGGTGGCCGTTGGATTGAGAGTCTGGTTATGATTCCAACGTAGTGATGCCGTATCGAATACCTGAAAATCCGGGTCTCGGCTTTCCCCGCTCCGATTTCGAACGAAGTCGAACGTCAGGTTTCCCGAGAACGCACCTCGTCGATTATATCGGTAGGTCGGCCGAATTGACCAGCTGCCTCGCGACCAGAAACCTGCCTGTATCTGAGCATCCATATAATCGTTAATGGCCCAGTACCAACCCCAGTCCCTTAAATAAAAACCACGATCGTCTTCGCCATACCTCGGTGGGAGAGGACCACTGCGACGCCCTTCCGTCGCCGGGAGGAACCCAAACGGCAGCCAGAGCGGAGTCGGAATGTTAAATAGATACAGCTGGATTGGACCCGTGTAGATCCACTCCTGGTCGACGATCTTCATTTTTCCTGATCGCAGAGAATAGGAGGGATCATCGACACAATCGCAGGTCGTGTAGACGCCGTGCCGAATGAAGAGCGTCGTGTCTTCCGTTACCGTCACGATGCCGGCTCGGACGAACCCATCCTGAATTGCGGTGCGAGCTTCTTCGATTCGTCCGCGATCCGTCCGCATGTTGTAGGCCAGACGGGTACCTGAAAAACTTTCACTTCCCTGCCGGAACTGAGGCATTCCTACCAATCCGCTGTCGGATTCGAGCCCCCTTGCTCGCAGTTCCTCCTGCTCGAAAAATAGATCGATGGTGTAGGCCTCAAGCCGTGCATCGCCAAACACTACGGTGGATTCACCAAAAAGGGAGGCTACATCTTCGTCATCATCGTTCAAAACAATGACGATGGAGTCGCGCGCCGCAAACGTTACGGACCCGGCGGCGCCATCCGACTGCCGCAGCCCCGAGCGGACGGGCTCGACGGGCAACGGATCGACTTCAGCTGAATCGGGCGGGGGTGAAAAGAGAGTATCGGTCACGACCGTGACCGTATCCACGGGTTCGGGAAGGTCCGGTGCAACATCTTGCGCGGATACCAGCGCCGGGAAGAGGACGGCGAAGAAGAGAGGGAATACGTGCAGTGCCGGCAGCCGCATAGTCTGTGGAGAAATCAGGCAGCTCTCGTCCTTGTACCCCTCAGGCGCTGAATGATTCTACGGTCGAAGGTTTACCTCAGGACAGCCTGAGCGATCATGTGCGCGGCACCAGCCAGAGCGATGCTGTTTCCACGGTCTTCTCGAACGATCTCAAGGCCCTCGTGCAATCCCGGAAGCACGTACTTTGGCAGAGTCGCGCGGGTTGCATCGAGAATAAAATCACCGGCTCCCGAGAGACCGCCGCCGACCACGATTTTCCGAATGTCGAGAAGATTAACGGCCGATCCAAGCACTACCCCCAGTTTGTGGCCGGCCCAGGAGAGAATCTCGGCCGCGTTGGTATCTCCCTCCCGTGCAGCCTCAAACAGCATGAGCGGGGTTAATGACTCGAGGTCGGGACCTGCAAGCTCGTGGATGCGGCTGGGAGGTTCGTTCAACAGGCGGAGCCTCGCATATTCAGACAGAAACCGCTGGCCGATGTACGCTTCGACGGCGCCTTTGACACCTGCCCGGTCAAGGGGCCCCTCATAATCGATGGTCATATGACCAATCTCAGCGGCACCACCGGTCGTGCCACGGAAAATTTCGTTGCGATAAATGATCGAGCCCCCCACTCCGGTGCCAAGAGTCACCATGATGAACGAATCGAACTGACGACCCACACCATAATGGGCCGATCCGAGTGCCGCCACATTCGCATCGTTCTCGACCAGAACCGGGAGGTCAGGCATATTCAGCAGCGCCACCAGCTCCCGGGCCACATTCACCACGGTCCATCCTGCGATATTCGGTGGTCCGGTAACAGTTGTTCGTTCCCAGTTGATGACACCCGGCGATCCGAGGCCGACACCAATAATCGGGGAGGGAGACTGGGCGGCCAGGCTTCTCACCAGGTCGGCGATGGAATCCAGAACCGCGTCCGGTCCGATGAGCGCGGGCGTCGTCAGCGTATCCGTTTTGACTATGCCTGCACCGATCTCTACGAGAGCACCCTTCAGATTAGTGCTTCCCAGATCGATGCCGACGGCGAACTTCTTCATGTCGCGGGATCGGTCAGGTGATTGGCCTAGCGTCAGGGCTGATCGCTCTCTTCATTCGTTTCAGGGTAGACGGTTTCGCCCTTCATCCGCATCCCATACTGCTCCCTGGCGATCCTCTCCACATCTCGTGCACTCAATCCGCTCTGGATCGATTGTTCGAAACTCTCGATCTGATATCGCAGAGTTTCGTTCTCTGCCGCCAGTTCTGCCGCTTCATAATGCCAGGTCACACGCCGGTAGAGGCTATGGCTGTCAAAGAATGTCAGCCACACAAGCAGCAGCACGAATCCCGCGAGGATCGCGGTATTTCGAACGCGCTTTGACCGTTTTGGAACATGCCTGGGCATTTGATTGATCAGAACAGAAACGCTGACCGGCCTGGATACAGTCCCGACTCAGCGAGTTGTTCTTCGATCCTCAGAAGTTGATTATACTTCGCAACGCGGTCGCTTCGGCAGGCGGATCCAGTCTTGATCTGACCAGAATTGGTAGCTACCGCAAGATCCGCAATCGTTGTGTCCTCGGTTTCTCCCGAGCGGTGACTGATGACGGCGGTGTAGCCGTGCTTGTGCGCCATATCGATGGTATCGAGTGTCTCAGTCAGAGTGCCGATCTGGTTCAGCTTGATGAGGATGGAGTTGGCACAGGCTTCGTCGATTCCTCGGGCAAGGCGTTCCGTATTGGTGACGAATAGATCATCGCCTACCAGCTGCACGCGATCACCAACACGATCCGTGAGCATGCGCCATCCGTCCCAGTCGTTCTCGTCCAGCGCATCTTCGATCGAAACGATCGGATACTGATCGACCCATGATTCCCAGAAATCGACCATTTCCTCGGACGATCGTTTACGGCCAGGATCACTCTTCCAGAAGACATATGATCCGTCCTGGTACATCTCACTCATTGCAGGATCGAGTGCGATGAGAACTTCGTTGCCGGCCTCATATCCTGATACGTCGATCGCTTCGAGTATCACCTCGATAGCTTCTTCATTCGAACGGAGGTTCGGTGCGAAGCCACCCTCGTCGCCGACTGCCGTGCTGTGGCCGCGTTTGCGCAAGACTTCCTTCAGATGATGGAAAATTTCCACACCCATGCGAAGTCCCTCCGAGAACGTCGCGGCACCTACGGGCATGACCATGAATTCCTGCATGTCGACGTTATTGTCAGCATGCTGACCCCCGTTGATGATGTTCATCATTGGGACGGGCAGTACGCGCGCGTTGGCACCTCCGATGTATCTGTAGAGTGGCAGGTTGCTGGTGGCGGCTCCTGCTTTCGCCACAGCCAGCGAAACGCCCAGCAGCGCGTTTGCTCCGAGGCGTCCTTTGTTGGGGGTACCGTCGAGGTCGATCAGCGTAGCGTCGAGTTCTGCCTGATCCAGCACACTCATTCCCGCAATTTCATCACCAATTTCCTCATTCACATTCTCGACGGCCTTGAGGACGCTGCGCCCCATGAAAAAACCCTTGTCACCGTCCCTCAATTCGACGGCCTCGTGTTCGCCTGTCGATGCTCCGCTGGGAACGGCGGCCCGCGCTACGATGCCTTCAGCCGTAGTGACTTCAACTTCTACGGTGGGATTGCCTCGACTATCGATGATCTGGCGAGCTACTACGTCTTCGATATACATGTGTTATTCGCTGGGAAGGGTGATGGCCTCGAGTCAGGTCTAACGGTTCGAAAATCGGCATCTACACATGTAATAACAAGGAGGCCTGCGGAGTCTCCACAAATTGCACAAAACAAAAAGGCCGACGGCTGAGACCACCGGCCTTCTGGAGGCATGCAAACCTGAGGAGCTTGAAATCTTAGGGTCGACGTACCGTTGTAGTTTCGCCTATCCACGAATAGCAGCCGTAATCGACGTTATACCGGCCACCGACTTCCCATCCGGCATAGAAGATGTCTTCCATGGTCGGGAAGGACCCCGAGTATGAACGTGCCTTCTGCCGGGCTTGATTTGCGACGGAGGGATCACGGCTGGCGGCGCGCTCATAGTAATCGACAGCAAGCCAGTACACCGCCCGGTCCCTGCGCTCAAATGAGCCGCAGTTTCCAACCTGAGTTACGTAGAGGTCTCCAATGGCGATCAGTGCCTGGCCGAAGTTCGGGTCTGCATCGAGCGAGCGACGGAAGTACGTCCGCGCATTTGATAGACGACCCATCTGCTGCTGAGCCACACCCATGT
>CBFGXY010000090.1:0-7020 GCA_965652945.1 uncultured bacterium | reverse complement strand
GTACTGCAACTCCTCGTTCATGATGGCTTTGATCAGATCCTCCCGATCCGTGACGCCCAGCGTGTGGAAGGGTCTGAACGGAATGAGTCCGCTCTGGTGCGTCATGATCTGCCGAACGGTCACGTTCTCTTTGCCGTGTGCGCCGAACTCGGGGAGATATCTGGCCAGCGGCGCGTCCAGGTCGATGGATTCCACTTCGTACAGCTTCATGACGGCGGTCGTCGTGGCGATCACCTTCGTCAGAGAAGCGAGGTCGAATTGCGAATGTGCGGTGACTGGAGTTTCGCGTTCGTATGTATGGTATCCGTATCCCTCCATCCAGGTCACGGCCCCGGCGCGTCCTACGGCCACCGCTGCTCCGGGGAACGCCCGTCCTGAAATCGATGCATGCACCAATGAGTCAATGCGCGCCTGTGTGGAGCTTCGCATACCGACTTCCTCCGCGAGAGCACGACGGGGCGCGGACTGCTCCATGTCGATTCCTGCACCTTTTTCGTACGAGCCTGGAATCGTGATCGGAAGTCGCGCGCTCACAGCGATCTGCCCGAACAGCGCCTCTACGGCGGAATTGATCGAGGCGTCCGATCGGCCGTACGTCGTGAGAAACACTGCAGGTTCACGGATGCCGGTAATCGAATAAGGATTTCCCAGCCCCAGTAGCACGACCGGAATATCGCTTTCGATGAGCCTGTTCACCACATCCCGATGCGCATCTGAAAGTCCCGAGTGACCGTCGCGCGTACGAACATACGTGATGGCGGGAACGAGGATGACGTCGAAGTTTGTGGCGTCGCCCACCGCTGCAACGATCTCTTCGGGCGATGCATTTACGTCCACATATCTCGTTGACATTATGGCGCCCGACGAAAGGTTGTTTCTCAGTCGGGTATTGAATCCGTTCGATGCTTCGAGCGCACTTCGACCATCACCGAGTGTCACAATGAGCACCCTTCTGAGCTGCTCGGATAATGGAAGGAGACTGTTCTCGTTTCGCAGGAGCGTGACGCCTGCCTGAGCAATGACCGAGGCGGCAGCGCGGTGCTCGCTACTGGCCACGATGTTTCGGATGTCCGAGATATCCGTCGACGCCTCGAGGTGGAGTCCAAGATGTTCCTTGGCTTTAAGAATGCGTTCCACTGACTCATCGATCCGAGCTTCACTCAACCGACCGCTTTCGATCGCATCCATAAGGGCATCTCGGGCAGCATAGACGTCCTCCGACATGAGCAGCATGTCGGCCCCGGCCTCAACGGCGCGTATTGCGATTTCCCCTACCGAGAAGTTTTCGGTCACGCCGTCCATATTCAAGGCATCCGTTACGACGAGTCCATCGAATCTCATGTCCCTTCTAAGAAGCTCAGATGTAATCGCGTGGGAGAGAGAAGCGGGTACGAGGGGGTCTCGTTCAATCTCGGGGAATGCCAAGTGGCCCGTCATGACGCTCATCGCACCTGCGTCGAGGCCGGAATGAAAAGGAATCAGTTCGAGCGACTCGAGCCGGGGTTTGTCGAATGGTAAAACCGGCAGTCCATGATGCGAATCGACGCTCGTGTCTCCGTGACCAGGAAAGTGTTTGAGCGTGGCGATTGCTCCAGCGTCCTGAATACCTTTAACCTGCGCCGCGACCATCTGGGCGACTTCGGCGGCATCCTCGCCGAACGATCTCGTATGGAGGATCGGATGCTCCGGATTGTTGTTGACGTCGGCAACCGGTGCAAATACCTGGTGGACGCCGAGAGCAAGTGCCTCCTTGCCTGTCACGTAGCCGGCCAGATACGCCAGATCGGGATCGCCCGAGGCACCAATTGCCATGGGGCGTGGAAGCCAGGTGGAATGGTCGACCCGCATCGCGAGGCCCCATTCCGCATCCTGTGACATCAGGAGAGGCGTGGTCGCGCGCGCCTGCAAATCATTCGAGGTAAGCACCTGCTCGGCGGGATCTCCTTCGAAAAAAATAACCCCGCCGACCCCGACGTCTTCCACAAGCCCGATAGTATTACGGTAGCGGCTGCCATCCGAGCTTTCATAGACACCATGTGCCGGTACGGAGAAAAGCTGTCCCACCTTTTCATCCAGCGAGAGCGTCGCAAGGTGGCTATCGCTCCACGACTCTGAGACGGGTACCGGTGCGTGAACGGCATTCGTACGGACTTCCTGTGCATGCCCGGGAAGCGCATCCGCACAGGCAATGACCAGAAATGTGATTGCAAGAATGAAACGCATACTGATGAATCCAGACGAAGGTCGGGTCGAAGGGTTGATCCGAAGAATATACGCGAAGCGGCCGACGGTTCTGTGATTCCGTGAGTCAAAAGCCGGCAAGCGAGGGCGCCCGTATCGGATGCTTAACGCATCAGTTTGGAAATTCTTTTGGACTCATCGTCATGAATGCTTTTCTTGCGCGCTCTTTGTGAGATTCTGCTGCCTTGGCCTTGTGCGTGGCGAGATTCGCTAATAGCAGCACCTCGCAATACGTATCGCTCATCGAGCATTGGGCGCCGCTTCCGAAGGGGTACACTATCAGTCAACGCAGCGCGGTGGGGTCACCACAGCCGGGCGAGTCAAAGTCATGGAATCGCTTTCGTTGGACGACTGGATCTGCAGCTGCTGAACGGTTTTTCAGTGTATATTTCTTTGTGGTGTCGTTGTGAATAAGGTATGAGCCGTCCAAAATCGAACCCGTATTGGCTTGTAGTTGATTCGCGCGCCCATTTACTTTCATCCGTAAGCGCTTGTTGTCGACCGCCGTCTTTTCGTGCCGTTGGGAAGAAAAGCGCTTCAGCCAGAAAGCACGTGTTTTCTCTACTTCGAAAAATGCACTCACGCGCTATGCCTCATCGTGCGTTGGTTTCCGGAAAGCGTTCGCATACCAGACGCGGGCTTCTTTCCAGTCTCGCTTTACTCCTCCTGTTAGGACTGCTTCTGCCGGCATCCGCTTTTGCGCAATCCGGCCGTATCGCGGGTTTCGTAACAGATGCCGTTACAGGCGAGCCGCTTCCCGGCGTGAACGTCGTAATTGTCGGGACAACGCAGGGGTCGGGTACGGATGTTGACGGCTACTACTCGATAATCAACGTGCGGCCCGGTACGTATTCGGTTCGGGCTTCTTTTATCGGCTACGCTGCGCAGACCGTTACGGATGTTCGGGTCAACATCGACCTGACCACCGAGCTCAACTTTGAACTTACGGAAGAGGTGTTCGAGGGTGAAGAGGTGGTTGTCACGGCGACGCGTCGGGTCATCCAGGAAGATGTCGCCGGGAGCACGGTGAACATCAGCGCTCAGGAAATCGAGAGTCTGCCTGTAACGACGGTCGAAGGCGCTGTGGGTTTGCAGGCCGGTATCCAGGGTCTCACCGTCCGTGGATCGGGCTCAGACCAGCTGGCGTTCATGGTCAACGGCCTGATGCTGCGTGATGAGCGTAACAACGCCCCTGTTACGGGTATCTCGATGACCTCGGTTCAGGAGGTCCAGGTCCAGACGGGTGGTTTTAATGCCGAGTACGGTAACGTGCGATCGGGTGTCGTTAACGTCGTTACCAAGGAAGGACGTCGCACAGGCTACAATCTGGACATTCTGACGAGACTTGCGCCGCCCCAGCGTAAGCATTTCGGCGCTCCGCCCAATGATCCAAATTCCTATTGGATCCGTCCATACCTCGATCCGGAGGTGGCTATGGAAGGGACGAGCAATTGGGACTGGAAGATGCGCCGCCAGTACCCGGCATTTGATGGATGGATTGCGGTGGCTCAGGATCGGATTGCCGAAGGTGAGGAGCCGATGACGCCGGCCGCCCTTCAGCAGGCGTTTACCTGGCAGCATCGCAAGAATATGGAAATCACCGAGCCGGACTACGAGCTTGATATCGGATTCGGTGGTCCCGTTCCCTTTGTAAGTGAACGGCTTGGGGATCTCCGGTTTTACGCATCCATGCGCCGTGAGCAGGACATGTACATGTTCCCCCTTCACACGGATCGCTATCAGGGTTACACGGGTCATGTCAAGGTGACCAGCGACCTGTCAGCGGGAATGAAGTTGAGCGTCGAGGGGATGCTTGGTAATACGCAGGCAACCTCGGCCAGTGGAGCGGGAGCGCCGGGTATTTTCCGGTCGGCCTCGGGCATCGCGGGAGCGGTCAGCCGAATCAGCTTCATTGACTCCAGAATCTTCTCGACAGATTACTGGGCTCCGACGGAAATCGATCGCAACATGATCGGTGCCACGTTCACGCATGCGGTCGATGCCAATACCTATTACGAGATCCGGGCGTTGCGGCTCGAGTCGTCCTACGACACCAATCCAGGCCGTCTTCGTGATACGACCGGCGTGGTACGTTTTGGAGGGGTCGCGTTTGACGAGGCGCCATTCGGATTTTATCCTGCGCCGTCGACCGGTATAGGAAGCGGAATGAGGATGGGTGTGGGAATGAGCACCGCCCGCGACAGCAGCCGGACGGTGGTCTGGAACCTGAAGGCCGACTACACGCGCCAGATGAACCGGTACCTCCAGTTGAAGACCGGTCTTGAAGCCAACGTGACGGAGAACCGCATCAATTACGGTCGTTACGATGACTACCTCCACTCCGAGAACGTGCACTCCAAGTGGGAGACGTTCCCGGTACGTGGGTCCGTGTACGGACAGACGAAGCTCGAATTTCAGGGCATGGTCGCGAACCTGGGGCTACGCTTCGACTATTCGCACGCCGGTGGCGATTGGTATGAATTTGATCCGTGGACGCTCGCATTCACTGAGCAGTACGCACCCGAGATTGACTCTCTTCTCGAGTCCGTTCCTACCGATCACATTTTTGCGCTCAGTCCTCGCATCGGTGTATCGTTCCCTATAACTGAATCGAGCAAGCTGTTCTTCAACTACGGTCACTTCCGCTCGATGCCGACACCAGATCAGCTCTACATGATCCGGGTCGAGTCGGCTACGGGAGCCATCAACAGAGTTGCGGATCCGAACAGCCCGCTTCCGCGGACGGTAGCCTACGAGCTTGGATATGAGCAGGCACTATTCGATCAGTTCCTGGTCAGGATTGCCGGCTACTACAGAGACGTATCTCTGCAACCGTATCTGGTAACCTACCAGAGCCGACTGCAGGCGGGGCTACAGAGTGTATATTCGCTCACGCAGCCGTACTCCTATGAAGACATTCGCGGCTTTGAGTTTACGGTCTCGCGAAACGTCGGCCGCTGGCTGCAGGGCTTCGTCAACTATACGTACATGGTCCGGACGTTTGGGCATTTTGGACATGCTCAGATGTACGAGAATCCCACGCAGCAGGCTGAGTGGGAGCGGATCAACCAGCCGTGGCGTGCAGCTCAGTCGAAGCCGGTACCGCAGCCCTATGCACGTATCAACCTGGACCTGCTGGTCCCCGATGATTTCGGACCGAAGCTCGGAGATGTTCCGATTCTTGGCGACTGGAACATCAGTCTCCTCGGATCCTGGCAGATGGGTTCGATGATGACCTGGCCGTCAGGATCGCTCAACCGCATGCGCATGCGCGATTACTACAACTTCGACATGCGTTTTGCTCGGAGCTTCGACGTGGCCGGACGCAGGGTCCAGTTCTTCGCCGACATCACAAACCTGCTCAATACCCGTCGTCTGAGCTTTAACGGATTTGTTGATGGCGTCGACCAGACGCGATATATGGAGTCGCTGCATCTTCCCGAGCACCGCGATGTCAACAACATCCCCGGCAACGACAAACCGGGCGACTTCCGCAAGCCGGGTGTAGAGTGGCAGCCGATGTTCCCGATAAGTCGTCGGAGCGAGTTCACGCTCGAGGAAGACAACATGCCTCTACCGGGAGCAATCTACTATGAGCGCGACTCAGGACTCTGGATCGAGTTCACGAATGGAAGATGGCGTATGGTCGACCAGAGTGTCGTTGATCAGGCGCTGAAGGACAAAGCTTACATCGAAATGCCGAGTCAGACGTGGCAGAGCTTCCTAAACCCGCGTCAGTTCTACTTCGGGATTCGACTCTCCCTTTAATCTGACTGCAACCTGAGACGGGACGTAATCCTTCAATCCCCCGCTGTAATCAATATGAACAAGGTTCATCCAGCTGCAGGGCACAGCCTTAAAATCTGCGTGATGTTGCTGTTGGCCATTACGCTGACCAACGACGACGCCAATGCTCAATTCGCCAGAAACTGGCTCTCGGTTGGATCACTCCACAACTGGTATTCTGCCGGCGGTTCCGAAATTGAGCACGGTTTTGTAGCGCGGCAACAGTTCGGTCTTCACTGGCCGGGGATCTATCGCCTGCGTGACGCACAGGCAGCGAAAGGTCTCTGGATCGGCGCTGAAAATGTGACCGCTCCAGACGGATCAACGTATCCGTACCGAGTGATTCACGTTGGACCGCGAGTCAGAGGAGTCGATGAAGTATTTCCTCTAGAGTTCGAGACCATCGCGAAATGGCAGCCTACGGAAGTGTTCGTGGATGGGGCCATTACCGAAGGCGCTCAGCATGGTGCCGTGACCCAGGTTGACCCGTCCATTCCCGCAGATAGGATGATCGTCAGCCGGTTCAATACCCTGCTTGGATTGACGGTTGAGCGTCGGATTTTGGCGTTCAGCCAGGAGTTCCATGATAATTATCATGTGATCGAGTACGTCCTGACGAACACGGGAATGACCGGACCGGATGAGACCGTCTCCCTGCCCAACCAGACACTGGAGAATGTGATGATGTTCTTGCAGTGGCGCTGGTCGGTGGCTGCTGAATCACGATACGTGATCGACAACTCGACGGGCTGGGGCATGCAGACCATGATCGACCGTCGGGGAGACGGTGTGATGCCGGATCCTGCAGACGAGAATTTCAGGGCTCAGTTTGCCTGGCACGGCCATTTCCCGCGGTTCACCGCTTATAGCCCCGTCGGCGGGCCAATCCTCCCAGAAGCATTGCCGGCTGCCCAGATTGCAGTGGATGATACGCTGGGACGCCTGGGAGCATCGCGTCTGGTCGACGCCATCAACAAATCCGTTAAAGCTCAG
>CBFGXY010000089.1:0-7111 GCA_965652945.1 uncultured bacterium | reverse complement strand
CTGCATGGCCTGGTTCTGAAGCAGGATGTCGGCGGTGATACGCTCGATTTTCTCCTCTCGAGCAGCATCGATGAGACGCCGGAGCATTTCCGTTCCCAGACCCTGGCGTTGCTCTGAGTCCTGAATGACCATTGCGAACTCGGCATCGTTCGTTCCGGGCAGCCGCGTTAGACGTCCCACGGCTACGATGCGCCGTCGGTCGCCCGGCTCGTTCATCTCAGCTACGAAAGCCATTTCGCGATCATAGTCAATGAAGCAGATTCGGGCCAGTCGATCATGCGCTACGCGCTGGCTGAGTTTCATCACGCTTGCATAACGCAGGTAGACGCTCTGTTCGGAAAGCGCCTCGTGGAAGTCGACCAGTAATGGCTCGTCTTCAGGGCGGATTGGTCTGATAATGACATTCCTGCCATCGCGCATCGTCCATGTGCCCACGAATTGTTGCGGATACGGACGAATAGCAAGCTCGGGGATTTCATCTTCCGCCAGGTCCGGTTCATGCAATACGACCCGTGCATCGAGCGCCACAAAACCGTCGGTCGATGCCAGCATCGGGTTAATATCGATTTCCTTGATGGACCTGTTCTCGACGACCAGTTCTCCAAACCGTACAAGGATCTGCTCCAGCTGCGCCAGATCGGTAGCTGCTCGTCCGCGGACGCCCTTGAGCGCTTCATAAATGCGCGTCTGTTCCATCATGCGACGAGCCAGCGTCGTGGTAAGCGGCGGCAGTGCCAGGGCTCGGTCGCGGTAGACTTCGACGAGGGTTCCTCCGGCCCCAAAAAGCAGCACTGGCCCGAACTGCACATCCATCGTGCTACCGATGATCAGTTCGTATCCTTCGTGGCGCACCATCGTTTGAACGGTGACCCCGGCAAACGCCTCCTCACCCGCGACCGCAACGGCTCGATCACGGATATGATTGAAGGCATTGCGCACGCCCTCGGTTGTGCGCAGATTTAGCATCACACCCCCCACATCCGTTTTGTGCGTCAGGACCGTCGAATGGAGCTTTAACACGACGGGGTACCCGATTTCTTCGGCCAGACCCACCGCGTCTTCCTCCGTGCGGGCATAAAGAGTTCGGACCACGGGGATGTCGTAGAGCTCCATCAACTGCTTCGATTCGATCTCTGTCAGAAGCGTCCGCCCTTCATTACGAACCTTTTGAATCAATTCGTCGGCCCGGGCCCTGACACTTTCCCCCTCCGAACCATACGTGGTCAGAATCGGCGTTTCGTAGATGCCTCGCAAATTGTAGCTGTATTGCCACATATAATTGAAGATACGGGCAGCCGTATCGGGATAGGAGAATGTGGGAATCCCTGCCCGGTTGAGAATTTCTTCTCCGGCCGCAACCTCACTTCCTCCCATCCAACTGGCGAGGACGGGCTTTCGACCGAGATGTGCAAGCGGCCGAAACATCTCGGCCGTCCGTGTTGGATCCGTCATTGCCTGAGGTGTCAGCACGACCAGATACCCGTCGCTCCCCTTGTCTGCGCCTAAAACCTCGAGTGATTCGGCGTACCTCTCAGGTCCGGCATCCCCAAGAATATCGACGGGATTCGCCTTACTCCAGTGCGGCGGAAGAATCATGTCGAGCTTCGCCGTGGTGTCGTCCGCCAGCTGGGCCAATTCCCCTCCGCCCATGACGAGCGAGTCGGTAGCGAGTACGCCGGGACCTCCTGCGTTCGTCAGAATCGTGAGTCTCTTTCCCTGCGGTCGGGGCTGCTTCGCGAGGACTTCCGCCACATAAAACAGGTCGGATATGGCATCGACTCGCAGTACCCCTGTACGACGAAAGGCTGCATTCAAGACCGCATCGCTCCCAGCGAGCGTGCCCGTATGGGATACCGCCGCCTGGGCCGCCTGCTCCGTGCGCCCTGCCTTTATAACGATAATCGGCTTCTGGAGCGCAACCTCTCGGGCCGCCGACAGAAACGCACGTGCATCTCCAATCGACTCCATATAGAGAACGATACTCTTCGTTCGGGGATCGTCGCCGAAATGCGTGATGAGATCACCCCATCCGACGTCAAGCATCGAACCGATTGACACGATGGCTGAAAACCCCACGTGTTCAGTCAGGCTCCAATCAAGAATCGATGTGAGAAGCGCCCCGCTCTGACTGATGAATGCGACGTTTCCTGCTCTCGCAGTCGAACCTGCGAATGTGGCATTAAGCCCGGTTACCGGCCGCATCACGCCGAGACAGTTGGGTCCGATGACTCGCATCTTGCCACGGACCATCTCCCATATTTCTTCCTCCAGGCGTCGCCCTTCCGGGCCGACTTCGCGGAAACCGGCACTGATGATAATTGCCGCTTCAACGCCGGCATCGAGACATTCCCGAATGACTCCCGGAACGGTCGGAGCGGGCGTGGCTATCACCGCAAGATCGATCCGCTCGGGGATATCCCCAATGCGCTTGTGCGCCTTGATCCCGAGCACATTCTGCCGCGTCGGGTTGACAGGATAAACCGTTCCACCAAAGGGACTGCTTATCAGGTTAAACAGCAATGTTCGTCCTACACTTCCCTCCCGCTCAGTTGCTCCGATGACAGCAACTGTTCGAGGTTGGAAGATGGAATCAAGGGGGCGGCGCGCTGAGCCAAAAACGTCGTAGGACGGGTCTGATTGGTGGTGAGAAGCGTTCGAGCTTGTGGCCATCGATTACTATTGCGGTCGATTAGGAAAAAACAATCGGATCTCACTGGCTTGGCCGTAGAAGCCCCAGAGCGCGTAGCAGACTGCGGCTATATGTGGACGTCCGGCACTGGCATCCAGAGTTTTATCGTGCTCTGAGTGCCCCGTAACTTAGGACCGCCCCATCTTTCGTAATGTGACGATTCGAGGGCCAATCGCGGTGTGATATCGGATTGTAGAATCACGATAAGTTCAACGGGCTACTCGATGATGCCCGCCGCGAGCGTACTTAGAGCGCTTTGACCTCGTGGATCAGCTTCGTTATCGATTCACGCGCATCCCCGAAGAGCATGCGCGTGTTGTCCTTGTAAAACAGCTCGTTTTCGACGCCTGAATAGCCCGGACGCATACTGCGCTTCAGAACAATCACTGTCTTCGACTCATCTACGTTCAGTATCGGCATTCCGTAGATCGGGCTCGATGCATCAGTACGCGCCGCCGGATTCACTACGTCGTTGGCGCCGATGATCAGAGCGACATCCGTCGTCGAAAATTCGCTGTTGATATCATCCATCTCGAAGAGCTGATCGTAGGGCACATTTGCCTCCGCGAGCAGGACGTTCATGTGGCCGGGCATGCGGCCCGCTACGGGGTGGATGGCGTACTTCACTATCACGCCCTGCTCCTGCAGCAAATCGGCAAGTTCACGCACCTGATGCTGCGCCTGAGCCACGGCCATGCCATATCCAGGCACAATGACCACCTGCCGGGAATACGCAAGGAGAATGGAAGCATCGTCCACCGATGTCTCGGTTATTGATTTGCCCGCGGGCAGACCGGCAACGGCAGATGCGTCATCGTCGCCTCCACCGAAGCCCCCGATCAAAACATTTATTAGAGACCGGTTCATGGCCTCGCACATGATCATCGTCAAGATCAATCCGGCGGCTCCAACCAGCGCTCCACTCACGATAAGTGCCGTGTTATCCAGAACAAATCCTGTAGCCGCCGCAGCCAGCCCCGAGTAGCTATTTAGCAGCGCTACAACCACGGGCATATCTGCTCCACCGATAGGAATGACCAGTAACACACCCAGAATCGTAGCGGCCACGCTGAGGAATACGGTTGCGGAAATCATGATCGACAGGTCATTCTGGAAAGAACCACTGCCGACGATAAGGAAGACGCCCGCTACCAGGCTTACCAACGCGATCAAAAGACTGATCAGCCGCAGTCCCGGAAAAGTAATTGGATTTCCCGAAATGTGACCACCCAGCTTTCCGAAAGCGACCAAACTTCCGGAGAACGTGATCGCACCGACGAAAATTGAGGCAAAGATCGTAAAAGCCGTCAGCCCATCCAGCGGTAAAATCGAAGCTGTCTGAGCAATTTCGACCATGATCGAATCCCGTCCGCCCTCGGAATATCGAAGCACTTCGGCAGCTGCAACAAGAGCAGATGCAAGTCCGCCAAATCCGTTAAAGACGGCGACGAGTTCAGGCATCGACGTCATTTTGACGCGCTGCGCAACGAGCGTTCCTATCATCCCGCCGATAAGGACGCCCAGTATGAGTTCGACGGGCGAAAGAATGCGGTGTAGGAATAGAGTCGCCACTACCGCAATGAACATCCCCGCCGCCGCGATTCTATTTCCCTTCCGCGCGGTCGCAGGGGCCTGGAGTCGCTTTAACCCAATGATGAAGAGTATGGCGGCAAGCAGATAAGCGAGGTCAATCAGCGTCGTGATCATGTCTGAACGGGGTCAATAGAGATAATCACTGCGCAATTGAGCCGGCATCGATCGGCGATTCCGCGGAAGCCTCTTTTCGCGACGCCTCCTTGCTCTTAAACATTTCCAACATTCGATCGGTCACGAGGAATCCGCCCACCACGTTGATCGTCGCAACGATGAGTGCGATGAATCCCAGCCACTTCGACCAGTCTCCCTCGACCATTCCTGTAACTACGATCGCGCCGACGATCGTAATCCCGCTAATCGCATTCGTGCCTGACATCAACGGTGTATGCAGCGTCTGGGGGACCTTGCTAATGACTTCGAACCCGATGAAGGAAGCCAGAACGAAAATGATGAGGTTTGAGAGCATGGTAAAACCTGAAAAGGATGGATTATCGATAACACCTATTTCTCAGCGAGAAGTCCTTGCACGCGCTCGTTAACGACCTTTCCATCATGGGAAACACAAGCGGCAGCAATTATATCGTCCTCGAAATTCGGTGTGAAGCGTCCCTCAGTCGTGAACTCAGACACGATTGCCAGAATGGTCCGGGCATACATCATGCTGGCGTGGACGGGCATGCCCGCCGGTAAATTGGTAGGACCTGCGATCCTCACGCCATGTCGAACAGCGGTTTCATCTGGAGCCGTGAGAGCACAATTCCCGCCGTTAGCCGCCGCCAGGTCGACGATCACAGATCCCTCCTTCATTTCCTTGACAGCTTGCTCCGTTATGAGCGTCGGTGCCGGTCTGCCCGGTATTAGAGCGGTCGTGATTACGACGTCTGACTGCGCAATGAAGGGTACGAGCAGTTCGGTTTGTCGACGAGCTTTTTCTTCCGCAAGCGCCCGAGCATATCCGCCTTCATCCTGAGACTCGGTCGTTTCCAACGGCAGTTCGACAAACTGAGCACCCAGACTTTTGACCTCCTCGCGCACCGCATCCCGAACATCATAACCTGACACCCGCGCCCCCAGACGACGTGCCGTAGCGATCGCTTGAAGGCCTGCCACTCCCGCGCCCAGTACGAGAACGGCAGCCGGTCGGACGGTCCCCGCAGCGGTCGTAAGCAGAGGAAAGAACTTGGGCAAAAGGGATGCAGCCTCGATGACGGCTCTGTAGCCCGCAATAGCGCTCATTGCAGAGAGCGCATCCATTCGTTGTGCACGCGAAATACGGGGCACGAGCTCCATGCTGATTGCCGTCACGCCTTGTTCGGCAAGTTGAGCCGACACCTCGGGATCATCGAGCGGATTCAAAAATGATACGAGCACCGACCCGCTCTGCATCTGAGCGATCTCCACCGTAGTGGGCGGCGCTACTTTGAGAACGACATCAGCGGCAAGTGCATCGGACGCTGAAACAATCGACGCACCTGCATTTCGATACTCATCATCAGAATAAAACGCACCAGCGCCGGCACCTTCAACCACCTGCACATCCATCCCCAGTTTCAAATATCGATCGACGAGCTCAGGTACCAGGGCGACGCGCGTTTCGCCACTACTTATCTCTCGGGGAACTCCGATACGATGCCGCATTGATTGGTGAAGGGTGATGAGACACGGATGATTCAGAAACCATTATAGTTGTAATCTAAAGACTCCTCAACTGAATCGCCCAATCTCTTCGATATAATCTATATCGAACATCGATCTATGCCGGCGCAAAATATAAGTCGATAACTCTGACGCAAGCCAGTATGACTTGCCATCACGCCGAGCGTGCGGCGTTCCCAGGTTCCGCACCACAGGCATCTTGTAGGACGTTACCCGTGGCGACGTTCGAATTCATCCATGAATGCGATCAACGCGTTCACAGAATCGAGCGAACAGGCATTGTAGATCGAAGCGCGAATACCGCCGACTGAGCGGTGACCTTTGAGTGCAAGCAGTCCCTCTTGAGTTGCCTCCCGTATAAACTGCTCTTCCAGCGACTCGTCCCTCAGACGGAATGTGACGTTCATTTTTGAGCGCGACCCCGGCTGCGCGGTGCCACGATAAAATTCTGAATCATCGATCCGTTCATAAAGACGCGCCGCCTTAAACTCATTTCTTCTGGTCATTTCCTCGAGTCCAATACCTTGCAGCCACCTCAGGGTCTTCTCGACGATGTATACGGCGAACACGGGCGGAGTATTGAACAGCTTTTCCGCGTGCGTTCCGTAATCCAGAATCGTCGGAAGCTTCTGGTTGCGTCTTTGGAGAAACCCATCCCGAATCAGCACAATGGTGACACCTGCGGGACCCAGATTCTTCTGCGCGCCGGCGTAGATGAGACCATATCGATCGAGGTCGATCTTTCGGCTAAGGAAATCACTCGATGCATCGCAGACGAGTGGAACGTCGACCTCGGGCTCCCAGTGAATCTGCGTGCCGTAGATGGTATTGTTGGATGTGAAGTGCAGGTAGGATGCATTTTCATCCACTTCCCATGAATCACTGGGAGGTATCCGGTCGAAACTGGTATCCGCACTCGTGGCCACTACTCGTGCCGAACCAACCAGCTTCGCCTCTTTCAGTGCCTTCGATGCCCAGTTGCCCGTGATCAGATAGTCGGCCGATCCTCCTCTGGGCAGGAAATTTAGTGGGACCTGGTGAAACTGCATTGACGCCCCGCCCTGTAAGAAGAGAATATGCCAATCCTCTCCAAGACCCAACAACTGGCGGAGGGATTTCCGCGCGCTCTCGGCAATTTCGATGTAGGCAGGCGATCTGTGGCTGATCTCC
>CBFGXY010000088.1:0-7130 GCA_965652945.1 uncultured bacterium | reverse complement strand
ACCGGCCGCCCACCTGGAGATCGATCTCGAAAACGGTATCGTCCGTCCACCACACGCGCATGGCCTCCGGAAGCGTGAAGGCGTCGAAGACCGCCTCAGACGCTGCGGGAAATCGACGCACAATCTTCAGCGATCGATCAGACATGGGATCGTTGAATGTCTGGTTTCAAAACGACAGCGAGGCAGAATCACTGAGCCGATTCAGGCTGCTGGATCAACCGGATCAGGTTGCCGAAGGTGTCCTCAAAATCAGCATGGATGCCAAACGGGGTTTCCTGAGGCTCACCGCGGAAGACGACACCGTGCTCAACGAGCCGTGTGTACTCGGCCTGGATGTCGGTCGTGCCGAAGACGATCACCGGGAAGCCCGCCTCGTAGACTTCCTTTTGATAGCGCGTGGCAATCGGATGCTGATTGGGCTCGAGAAGGAGCGCGGCACCGTTCGGCTGCTCCGGCGAAATGACGACCGCGAGATGGGCCTCGGGTACGAACTGGAGCTCCTGAAAGCCCAGAACCTCCGTGTAAAACTCGAACGCACGGATGGGGTCGTCGACGTATACACTCGTCATCGCAATGGTCATGGCAGGCGTCTCGTTGCTGATTTCAGAGGCGGTTGGGTCGGCACGAATGAACGCCACCGTGGCGAAGGCGATCAGCGCGAGTACAATGACATGGGATGTTCGCATGGTCGTGTGGTGTCAGGTGGATTGAATTGACGATAGCCGCCTGGAATACTCCTCTTCCCAGCGTGTATGCTCGCTCCAGAACGGTCTCGGAGTGCGCCCCGAGGCATGGTCGACGAGAATGCCGAGATGCGTATGCCAGCCAGAAGCCACGCTGACCATGAGATCGGTACCTAGCCGGCGGTGTGTCAGAACCAACAGCACCTGATCGTCCTGTGGCGTGAGTTCGAACGTGACCTCGGTGTTGCCGCCCCAGAGATAGCTGAGTTTGTGCGGCGCATCGACGTGCGTCACCCGGCAATCGAGCGTACAGCCGCCTTCGAACTGCTTCCGGTATTTCTCTGGGATGGTCTCCTCAACAGGCGAGAGGCCGGCGTGGAAGAAATACAGCGTGAAGGGCGCACCCTCCCGAAGCTCCATCTCACCTTCGGCCAGCCATGTGCCACGTTCTTGCGAACGCGTTAAATAACCCCACACACGATCGATAGGGCCGGGAAGCAGACGCTCGAATCGAATCACTCCGTGCTCAGGAACCTGACCGTAATCATCCATCATCCTTCGGGTTTGTTCTGGTGTGGGATTCACGTGCTCTCTCTTCCGTGTGTAGCGCCTGCTCGAGCGCATCGAGACGGCCCGTCCAGAATGTCTCGTAATGATCGAACCAGCGGCGGGCTTCAGATAGCGGCTCCCGATTGAGTCGGCAGACGTTTCTCCTGCCTCGCATGATGCGCCGTACGATACCGGCCGACTCAAGGACTTTGACGTGTTTGGACACGGCCGCGAGCGAGATGTCAAACGGTTCTGCAAGCTCCGTCACGGAATAGTCGCCCGAGGCGAGTCGCTGAATCATCGCACGCCGAGTAGGATCGGCGACGGCGCGGAAAATGATATCGAGCTGATCGAATTGAGCGTCCATGGACGAAAGTATGCGGCCTGCGTGAACATGTCAACCCTTTGGTTGACCGTGTTCCATATCTCTCAATAAAAAAGGCGAAGCAGCTTCTCTCGCTACTCCGCCTAAATCCCTACAGAACGGTGTACTTAATCACATGTGGCGTTCAGACTGCCGGATATTGGATTTTCCAGGTCTTCATTGATAGTGAAGGTTCCTGCTGCGCTCACCGTATTACCGGTTATCTTGATCAGCGGCTCGTCAGGACCGTCGAAAAGGCTGGTCCATTGATCATTGGCGAAGATCCTGTGGGCCTGAATCACGGTGCCTTCACCTTCCGCGACGTTGCCAGTCTGGAAGCTGACAGAATGGGCCAGGTGGTCACCCACCCTGTTTCGGGAGACAAATACGTTGAAGCGCTGCCCTTCGGATGTTTCACCGCTACCATATATCGTGTGGTAGTTGTTATCAGCCTCGCCGGTTAGGTCGCATATCTCCACGACGAAGTCATGGCTTGTTCCGTCCAGCGTGATCGTCCCCTCTCCTCTCAACGCAGAGTCATCCACTGAACTGGTTGAGTCGGCACATGCTGACACTGCCAACAAAAGGAAGATGAACAGGGGTGCCTTTACGATACGAGTCATTTCAACCTGAACTGATGGTGACGACATATGAACCTGGGAAAGTTAAAGACGCCCGCGAGATAGTTCTTGTGTAAACCTGTAACTAAAGGACGTACGCACTTCCTTCCAGGCACACGTTACGTCTCGATCAAGGGCGAATAAAAAAGGTCGTAAGCTTACGCACATGACGATAGCCTACGACCTTTGGTCTGCGGAGGGGGAGGGATTCGAACCCCCGGTACCCCGAAAGGTACAACGGTTTTCGAGACCGCCCCGATCAACCACTCTGGCACCCCTCCACACAGATCAACAAATATAACAGTAAGGCGACCCCCGTCGCAACGGTAAAGGCACAAAGATTGGCTGAAGACCTGCCATGGATTAGATATGGACGCAGGCTCCAGTAAATTATACGGGTCGAGGTACGAGTGTGTGGGCTGCAGCCGCCATCTCTCGAACGTATCCAGCGTCGTCGCGCTCTTCGAAGGCATTCCCAACGACGATAAAACTTGCGCCCGCCTCGACGCGGAGCGCCACATCCATCGCTGACCGCAAGCCCCCCCCTACAATAAGGGGTGCCGTGCAGGCATTTGTGATGGACTCAACCATCTCGAGAGGTACGGGCTCCTCGGCACCAGAACCACCATCTGTAAAGAGCATTTTCATTCCCATCATCTCGGCCGCCATCGCGGTCGCCACGGCGACATCTGGTTTCGACCGAGGCAGTGGCATAGAGGAGCTGACATATTGAGCCGTGGTGATGCGACCCGATTCGATCAGCATATATCCGGTCGGTATCGGCTCCACGCCCAATCGTCGAATCAACGGCGCGGCATGAATGTGCTGGCCGAAGAGGTACTCAGGGTTGCGGCTGCTCACGATCGACAGATAAAGAACAGCGTCGAGTCTTTCGCTGATCTGACTGACGGAGCCCGGAAATCCTATGACAGGCAACGCGCTGTGCCTGCGCAGTTCGTCGATCATGGTTTCAAATTCGACGTAGCGCGTGAATAGACTTCCACCTACAAACAAGGCGTCGACGGATGCTTCTCGGCATGTCGCAGCAAACTCCGGAAGCCTGTCCCGGTCGAGCTTGTCCGGATCAACCAGAACGATAAAGCCCGCTCCACGCTCGTCGCGGATCCGGATCAATTGTTGAAATATGGATTCTGACAAAGCTATCGAATCTGATTGATCCGGAAAGTTAGATGCACCGTGACGGAGACGCAAGCCGCAAGCGCGCCTGATCTCCTTCGCGTTTTACCATGCGATACTCCCGTATGGTCATGGGACCTGGCACCGCCTGAACGTTTTCAGGCTTCGGTCTACCCTGTTCGGCAATGAGATCCCGTACGCGAGCCCTGACAGGATCCAGTCTACGACGAGCTGTCCGCTGGCTCTCTCGAGTTTCCACGCTTTCAGGCGTCACCCAGAAGCTGTCGCACCACATTCACCGTCGCATCGAGTGTTTCGTCCAGGTTCTCGGGCTGCCGTCCTCCTGCCGTAGCAAGGTTCGGACGGCCGCCTCCTCCCCCGCCAATTTGCTTTGCAAGGTCCCCGACCAGTTTACCGGCCTGCAGCCCACGCTCGATAAGATCCTTCGAAACCGCGGCCACCAGGTATACCTTCTCGCCTTCCGGATCGACTGTGCCGAGAACACCGACCGACGACAGGCCCATTCGCTCCTGCATCTTCTCGCCCAGCTTTCGGAGGTCATCCATCGTCCCCTGGGGAATTCGCCCCGAAGCGATGCGTAACCCGTCGACTTCAGCCGCAGAGGAGATTATCTGATCCAGACCGGCCTCCAGCGAGGATGCCCGCATTTGCTCTATTTCCCGGCGGAGCTCGCGGGTTTCTTCAATTAATTCCGCAACCTCCTCATCACTGGGCCTCTGCAGCGTTTTGAACTGGCCGCGCACGCGCTCCAGTTCACTAAGTTCTGATTCCAAATGCTCGATTGCATCAAACCCGGCCAACGCTTCGATACGCCGGATGCCTGCCGCAACGGATCCTTCCGAAATGATCTTTACAAGTCCGATTTCCCCGGTTGCCGAGACGTGCGTTCCGCCACAGAGCTCAACCGAGTAATCGGGATCGAACGTCACAACCCGAACCCTATCTCCGTACTTCTCCCCGAACAGTGCCATGGCCCCTCGATCGAGTGCCTCCTGCAGCGCAACACTTCGTTCTTCTTGAAGTGGGATGTTCCGCTGTACGGCCTCGTTAATTTCATTCTCAATCGCACGAAGGTCGTCGCGTCCGACCCGGTCGTAGTGACTGAAATCAAACCGAAGTCTGTCGGGCGCGACAAGCGAGCCTTTCTGAGTGACATGACTTCCAAGCCGGTTGCGCAATGCGGCATGCAACAAGTGCGTTGCCGTGTGGTGCTTCATGATGCGGCGTCGGCGAGCGGAATCGACCTCGGCTCTGATTTCCACATCCAAGCTATCGGGCAGGCGGTCTACGATGTGAACGATCCGGTCTGGAAGCCGCTGCGTGTCGAGAACAGCGATTTCCTCATCCCCTGCGATCAATTGTCCGGTATCTCCTACCTGCCCTCCGCTCTCGGCGTAGAAGGGTGTCGATTCGAGCACGATTTCATGCCGCGTATGCTCGCCGTCGTTGACGGAACGAACCTCTCGGATGCGGACCCCGTCCACGATCGTTTTATCGTATCCCACGAACTGGGAGTGCTTCCCGTCGCTAACCCTCGTCCACTCATCACTTTTGCTCTGATCGACCTTAAACGACGACGCCGCTCGCGCGCGATCCCTCTGCTGCGCCATCAACCGGTCGTATCCATCCATATCGACCCCAAAGCCTTCTTCACGCGCCATCAGCTCCGTAAGGTCTATCGGAAATCCGTACGTATCATGCAGAAGAAAGGCTATCTCGCCCGGTATTTCGCGGCGCGATGCAGCAGCTGAGAATCCCTCCAATACCCGTGCTCTTGGAGCATGCAGGTATGCCTTGTCGAGTAGATCATACGTCTGACGATCATCCGCAAGTTCTTGCGCAAGGGCTGTCGGGTCTCCTCCAGATTCACCCGCCTCCGCCATGCGTTCCAGGTATGGAAAAACGCGTTCGTAAAACTGAAGTCCCGTGCCCAGTGTCTCGAGAAAGTTCACCTCCTCAGATCTGATCACGCGTTCGATATAATCTCGCTGCTGAACGATCTCGGGAAAGGTCTCTCCCATTTTATCGACGAGCGGATCCAGCAGGTCAACCAGAAACGGCGCACGAAAACCAAGCGTTTGATATCCGTAGCGTACTGCGCGTCTCAGAATGCGGCGGATAACGTAGCCACGACCCGTATTCCCCGGAGCGGCTCCATCCGCAATCGCAAACGCGATCGTCCGAATGTGATCCGCGATGACCCGCATTGCGATACGTATCCGCTCCCGTTCGCCATCGTCGTCAAGGTCGATATCATCGTAGCCACGAATTTCCTCTTGAGGAGAAATCGACGCAAGCCTTGCCAGAATCGGAGCAAAGAGATCCGTATCGTAATTCGACGACTTGCCCTGGAGAATGGCGCAGATCCGCTCGAATCCCATGCCCGTGTCCACGTGCTGAGCGCTCAATTTTTCGAGCGAGCCATCGGGCAGGGCATTGTACTGGATGAAAACGAGATTCCAGATTTCCATCACGCGCGGATCATCCCTGTTGACGAGCGTCGACCCATCAACGCGCGCACGCTCCTCGTCGGGTCGCAAATCGATGTGGACTTCGGAGCACGGTCCACACGGGCCCGTCTCACCCATCATCCAGAAATTGTCATCCGAAGATCCGTATAAAACATGTGCGGGATTTACGGATGTCTCGCTTTTCCACAGTTCGCCCGCCTCTTCATCTGCCTCCAGATTCAGGCCATTGTCGCCTTCATGGACAGTCACATAGATTCGGTCAGCTTCCAGTTTCCACACATCAATGAGCAGCTCCCATGCCCATCGGATCGCCTCCCGCTTGAAGTAATCGCCGAAGCTCCAATTCCCCAGCATCTCGAAAAACGTATGATGGTAGGTATCGTGGCCCACCTCTTCGAGGTCGTTGTGCTTACCCGAGACTCGGAGACATTTCTGCGTGTCGACGGCGCGATCGTACGGACGCGTGCCGGTTCCAAGGAAAACATCCTTGAACTGGTTCATTCCGGCATTGGTAAACAACAGCGTCGGATCATTTCGAGGGACAAGCGAATCCGAGGGAACGACCTGATGTCCGCGCTCTTCAAAAAAATGACAGGAACTCGGCGCGGATTTGCTCTGATGACTTCAAGATTGAACGTGTATTCTTTTGGAAGCTGGGATTGCGATGGGGAGCCTGAAATAACAGCCTGACAGGCAGAAATATCCATTTTAACGATCGCCCGGCCATTTTTCATGACCGGTTCGAGGGAATATCGGAGAAGGCATGCTGCTATCCTAAATGGACGGCCGTGATCAGCGTGACTTTTGATAACGAATAGTTATGGATCGATGCCAACGTCTTATCTCAGAGCCGCCTCGTCGATTGATATCGCCGACGGCGCTCGGCAGCAATATCGCTTGGGATTCCGGGTGAAACGTATGGGTTATCCTCAATAAAGAACCGCCAGGGCAGATCGATTCCGCGCGTGATTCCAATCCGGCAAGAGGTTGAAACCGAACACGGTTCAGCCTTGGCATCCCGCGCAAAGAAAAGTGGCTCTTCCGTCAGCATAATCCCATGATGCCGCTTATCAATTCCGAAAGCCTGCGTTAGTTTTCCGGGACCGCTGGTGAGGTCTCGGTCGGTTCGTGCCGCGGGTCTGCCTTCGTACATCCGATCGATACCACTTACCGGCTCGAGCGCCCTGATCAGGACCGCTCCGCCCACACCTTCTCGCTCAGTCACGACATTGAGCAGCCAGTACATTCCGTATAGCGTGATTCCAATCCGGCAAGAGGTTGAAAC
>CBFGXY010000087.1:0-7365 GCA_965652945.1 uncultured bacterium | reverse complement strand
GCTGGGTCTTGGCTTCCTGTACATGATCGTACTGTTGTTCACGATCTAGACCCCGCATCGAGAATGCAAAGGGCTCGTCATACACTGGCGAGCCCTTTTGTAATTCCAGACTATCTGTAGCGATCGGATGACTACGAAGTGATCCTGAAACTGCGTGACGCGACCGTATGGCTCACTCAACTTTTCCGCGCGCGTCAACCGCGATCGTTCCCACCACCTCATCGCCATTGACGAGATACATATTGTCTTGTGTGTTCACCACGACGCATGCGTGATTTGGAACGATTCGCACGTCGTTACCGATATCAATCGTGGCACCTCCAGGTATTTGGACCCATCCGTGTTCTTCGGAAAGCGCCGTGATTCGAGCGTGTGGCAACGGTGTCATCGTGGCAGCGTTGAAGAGAATTGTGCCATATCCATCTGTTAGCGCACCCGTATCGGAGGTAAGTACTTTCTTGCCCCGCATCCAGAAAGAGCCTCTCTTTCCCCGATCGATCGCGATGTCGGCTGATGGCTTTTGAAAGTACCGTCAGGGCACAGTCTGCCATACGGGCTACGCCGAGTGTGACCTGAATCATGTCGTTGAAGACATAGTTTCCGGGTCGAATCTCCGTGATCCTGAATCCGTGCATCGTGGCGTTGGTAAAGGCGGACATGGTAGGTGTTGATCCGATGGATAATTCGAAACCGTCGGGGTGTACGCCTTCAATTCCAGCCTTATGGAGCCTCGCGGCCAGTCGGAGCATCGAGTCTCGTTCTTCTTCGGAAGCGATTCTCAAGGCCTCTGCTCGAGACTCACCGTTTGATGGGCCGTAATAACCCTGGCCTGCATGCGTGAGGAGGCCTGTCAGCCGAAGGCCCTTCGCCTTCGTTATCATGCGTGCGATCTCGATCGCTTCGTCGGTGTCCGGATCGACACCGCACCGATGGTATCCCGGATCGACCTCCATCAGTACATCGACTACCAGGCCAGATGCCTCGAACACCTTTGAGGCGCCTTCGACCGCGGCTGCCGAATCGATGCAGAATGAGATATTGATATTCTTTGCGAGGCGCGCGATTCGCTCCCACTTATCCGTCCCGAATACGGTGCTCGCGATGCGGATATCATCGAAGCCGGCTTCTGCAAATACCTCCGCTTCCGAAGTTTTGGCCACAGTGATTCCGCGCGCACCCCGGGACCTCTGGATACGCGCGATTTCCACCGACTTGTGCGTCTTGGTATGAGGTCTGAGGTTGACACCTTCCCGTTCTGCGAGCGATTGCATCCGGTCGATGTTACCCAGCAAGCGTTCGCGTTCTATGAGCAGTGCCGGGGTGGGGAGGTCGTCAAGGTATGTAGGCATCAGGGAGCCGAATGAGTCAGCCGATCAGAAGTGGGTTGATAAAACGAAAACGCCCGGACGCGTCGGCGCCTCGGGCGTAGTATAACAATCGGGGTGCGATCCAATCCTATCCTATACCTTACCCATGGATACGCGCAGAAGGTTTCTGGATCTCTCGAGTGCTTCCTCGGCTTCCGCGCGCTGCTCATCGGTAAGAGCCGAAGCGAGGGACTTGCGAGCTTCTACTTCAGCAGCCTGGGCTCGTTCGATATCGATTTCCGTGGCAGGCTCAGCTGATTCTGCCAGTACGGTCACCCGGTTATCGACAATCTCCAGAAATCCACCGTTGGTGGCATACTCTATTCGCTTGCCTTCCGCAGTCGTAATAAAAAGTGATCCGATCTGGAAGGCCGCAAGCATCGGCGCGTGGTTATAAAGGACGGTGAACGACCCTTCAACACCGGGGGCGCGGACGCTCTTTGCTTCTCCCTGAAACACTTTGCGACCCGGCGCGACGAGTTCAACGAATAAGTTGGGCATGGTGTATGGGGTTGGGCTGGAAGATGTCAGCTTTCAGTTTTGAACTCCGAGCTCAGATCTCGCGGTTCAAAGCAAAGCTCACTCTTTCAGCATTCGTTCACCGTGTTCGATTACTTCCTCGATGGCTCCTTTATACGCGAATGCTCCCTCCGGATACTTGTCGAGTTCGCCGTCGAGAATCATACGGAAGCCACGGATGGTGTCTTCGATACTGACGTACCGGCCTTCGGCCCCCGTAAACTGCTGGGCGACGAAGAAAGGCTGACTCATGTAGCGCTGGACTCGTCTCGAGCGGTGGACGACCTCTTTGTCTTCATCAGACAACTCGTCCATTCCAAGGATCGCGATGATATCTTGCAGTTCCTTATACCGCTGCAGGAGTATCTTGACATCCTGCGCCGTGTTATAGTGGTCGTCTCCGAGTACGCGCGGATCGAGGATGCGGCTGGTCGAGTCGAGCGGGTCGATGGCGGGATAGATTCCGAGTGAGGAAATCTGCCGCGACAACACCGTTGTGGCGTCGAGGTGGGCGAACGTAGTTGCCGGCGCTGGGTCCGTCAAGTCGTCCGCCGGTACATAAATGGCCTGTACGGAGGTGATCGAGCCGCTTTTCGTCGATGTAATCCGTTCTTGCAGCTCACCCATTTCGCTGGCAAGCGTTGGCTGGTATCCTACGGCACTGGGCATACGTCCCAGAAGCGCCGAAACCTCGGATCCGGCCTGCGTGAAGCGGAAGATGTTGTCGATGAAGAGGAGAACGTCGCGCCCGCCAAGGTCACGGAAATACTCTGCAATGGTGAGCCCAGAGAGTGCTACTCGGGAGCGCGCTCCAGGAGGCTCGTTCATCTGACCGAAGACGAGGCTGATATTGGAGTTTTTGACTTCCTCCAGGTCCACTTTCGACGTATCCCATTCACCCCTGGCCATCGATTCCATGAACTCATCGCCATAGGTGATTACGCCCGACTCCAGCATTTCGCGGAGCAGGTCGTTTCCTTCACGCGTGCGCTCACCGACTCCGGCAAATACCGATAGACCCTCGTGCGCCTTGGCGATATTGTTAATGAGTTCCATGATGAGGACCGTTTTGCCAACTCCGGCCCCTCCAAAGAGCCCGATCTTCCCGCCACGGGCATAGGGTTCGAGAAGGTCCACTACCTTGATACCCGTCTCGAGCATCTCGACACTTGTGGCGAGCTGGTCGAAGGACGGGGCTTCCTGGTGGATGCCGCGCGTTTCCGTTGTCGAAGGCTGCGGCAATCCGTCAATGGCACGTCCCACGACGTTGAACAGCCGTCCCCGGATTTCCTCGCCGATGGGCATGGCGATGGGCTTTCCCGTATCGATGACGGTGTGACCCCGGACGAGCCCGTCGGTAGAATCCATCGCAATCGTGCGGACGCGATTCTCGCCGAGGTGCTGCTGCACTTCCAGTACGAGGTCTTCTTCATCTGATCGCTCGATAACGAGCGCATCCAGGATCTCGGGAACGCTGCCTGCAGGAAAGGCGACGTCTACTACCGGCCCCACAACCTGAACTACTTCGCCGTGCTGCTGTTTGGTTTTCGTTGCTTCCATCATATTATTGTCTTGGCGGCAATCTGAAACACGTCTGCGGGCCGCGCATCGTTAGCGATCAGTTGAACCATCTGCCGGAACGGTTAAGCCCAATCGTACTCCAGCTCGCGTTCAAACAGAAGAGTTCCGTATTCGGTTTTTATATGCAGGAAAATGGGCGAGTTGGCATGCCCGGTTCAGATCGGCAAAGTTAAGGATCTTCAGGCGTGAAAGCAGCAAATTAGATCTTAGATTTCGTAGCGAGACGACAAAGAAACGGGGAATTTGCACTTCGAGGACGTAAGGATCTAACAATAGTCTGAGTGGTGACAAATGAACGTTCTGGCTAAAATCGGACGATGATCGACGGAATCTGCGGAATTTATAGGCGCAGCTCAGAGCTGGCACACGAAGATCTGCCAGATTGTCGGCGCATGATCGGCGCAGCACCGCATTGGTCGCGAGCAGGAGTGTCGTTTCGCCGATCGGCCCGTAGCACGGGCGCCGCGCTATCAATGTTCGAATCCGACGCCCCGGCCGCTCCAGAGAATCCCGATCTGCTCGTCGCCTTCCTTGTCGTCTCGCTTATCCCAGTCCACTATTAATGAAATACTATATCTATGGGTTGGTGCTCGAAACGCAATTTGATTTCCGGTACGATCTGATAGCCGCGGATGCGGAGGAACGCGTCGATGTAAGATTTGAAATTTTTCGCAGTCCGGTTAAGCGGCCCGGAGTTTTTGTGCGTCGACTTTACGAGTCAGCTTATATGCGGTACGGACAACCAATTTTTCTGATCGATGAGTATTCCGACCGGTTGATCCTGAGTTTTCCCGGCGTAGTTAACTATCACTTTGTCGATAATGAATTAATCGAGGCAGAGATAATCGATGAGATATCGGATGAACTGATCGAAACGCATCTGCTGGGATTGGTCATGACGTTTCTTCTCGAGATCCGTGGGACGATTGCACTTCACGCATCGGCCGCGGTGGTGGAGGGAGGCGCCGTCGGATTTCTTGCCTCCAACAAAGGGGGGAAATCCTCTTTTGCGGCTTCATTCGTGCAGCAGGGCAACGCTCTTCTGACCGACGACATTCTTGCACTTGATGTGGGAAACGGGGGCGTCTTCGGGGCTCCGGGATATTCGGGTATGAGAATGTGGCCGGACCATGCCCGCAACCTGATTGGCACCACAGACACGTTCCCGCGTGTGCGCGCAAACACCGAAAAGCTCTTGATTCCGCTCGACGCTATCGGGATGGGCGGAATCAGCCGGGAGGCTCAACCGATCAAGGCCCTGTTTTTCCCAAGGCGTGACGATGATTCAGGAACGGACATCCGCATTGTGCGGATCTCGGAATCGGAAGCCTTCCGGCTGATTCTTGCTAACGGCTATATCGCGGGTATTGCAGAGGCCGTGGGAATAAGGGAGCGGCGTTTCGCAATGATCACGCGTTTGGTGCGCACCACTCCAATGTATCAGCTCCGATATCCCTCGGGTGTGGAAAATCTGCCCTCGGTGCGCCGTGTGATTCGAGGACAGCTGGACATCGCCTGATCTGCGCCTTCCAAAAAAGATTTCGGACCGCTCCTTTATTCCGCTTCAGGATCCTCAGAGCCGGGCGTGAAATGGACATAGCCTCCGGATCCGAGCGGGATCGTCTGCCCGTCGGGCGTCTGAACCTGAACGCCGAACGAAGCCTCCGCGACCTCGCCGATCACATTGAACAAGGTGTCGTCGATACCATTGAGTTCATCGGGGGACACCGTGAAGAGCAGCTCATAGTCCTCGCCACCGAAGAGGGCGAAGGTGTCCACATCCTCCTCGAAGTCGTCGGCGGCATCTCGCGTTTCGAAGGCAATCGGAATTGCAGCCGAATGGACGAGCGCCCCGCACCGGCTCTGAGTACAAATGTGATGGATTTCAGACGCCAATCCATCTGAAATGTCGATCAGCGAACTGGGGCGGAAGCGGGTGTCTTGCCATGATCGGATCACGTCGATGCGCGGTTTCGGGGTCAGCTGCCGCTCGATCACGTACTGATATTGACCGAGGTCAGGGACGTAGTTTTCGCCTTTATCCCGCATTTTGCGACGTTCCTCCAGCAGCACACGGAGCCCGGCATAGGCACCGCCCAGATCCCCTGTGACGCAGATCAAATCTCCAGTGCGGGCACCGCGACGAAACACAACTTCGGGTAAGAGAGCCTCACCAATGACCGTTACCGAAATCGATAGATGTCTCGCCGCCGTGGTGTCGCCACCGAGAATGGTTACATCATAGGCATCGCAGGCACGTTTGACGCCGCGATAAAAACCCTCCACATTCTCGATCGAGTACGTATTGGGAATGCCGACTGAAATCGTCGCGTAGCGCGGCAGGCCATTCATCGCGATGATGTCGCTGATGTTGACTGCCATCGACTTGAATCCAAGGTGTTCCATCGGCATGAAGAGCCGATCGAAATGAACCCCTTCGATCAGCGCATCCGTAGCTACGAGGTGGACGCGATCCTCATCAATTCGATAAACTGCGGCATCATCCGAGATTCCCAGAATGACGTCGTCATCCGAAGGCGTGCCCAGTATCTGCTGCATCCGTTCGATGAGCCCGAACTCACCGACCTGATCGATCGGCGTGAAAGAATTGTCTGGCGTCTCCATACTCAGGGATAACAAAGTTTTCCGAGGATTGCCGGGCGAGATGCGCCGGTCACAGACGGCATGCTGGTGGGTACACCGTTGGCCGTTTCGTGCGCGAGTACCGCAAAGCATAGCGCCTCTTTCAGATCAGCCTGCATCCCGAAGTCGTCGATGGGGACGACCTCGATCGGAGCGAAGGAGGCGCGAAGCTTCGACATGATGAAGTCGTTGTGTCTGCCTCCTCCAGCGACGATAAGTACGTCAGCGGTATGGTTGTCGCGGATAAATCGAGCATAGGCCTGGTACACGGCGTAGGCGGTAAACGTTGAGGCTGTTGCCATGATATCACGATCCGACAGATTCCGCGACCTGCCCTGCTCCAGGAGTGCTCGTACGTAGGTGGGGTTATAGTGCTCACGACCGGTAGACTTCGGCGGCGCGACGCTGAGATACGTGTCTTGCATCAGGAGATCCGCCAGAAAATCATCGTCGACACTTCCGGAAGCCGCGAAGGCGCCACCTCGGTCGAAAGGTTGATTGAGAAACTCCTGGGCAAGGCCGTCGATCACCATATTTGCGGGCCCGGTATCAAATGCGATCACATCGGAGGCCGATCCGCCCCGTGGCAGTACGGTGATATTGGCAATCCCTCCGAGGTTGAGCAGCGCCCTCGTTTCATCATCACTCGAGAACTGAATGTAATCAAAATACGGCACGAGCGGTGCTCCCTGGCCACCCAGTGCCATGTCGGCGAGGCGGAAATCACCTACCACAGGAATGTTGGTAAGGTTTGCCAGTACAGACGGATCGCCGATTTGAAGTGTGGACGTTATCTCCTGGCCCGCCACATCCTCTGCGACCGGCACATGATGTATCGTCTGTCCATGAGATCCGATCAGGTCGATCGAATCGACTGCGATGCCGGCTTCACCCGCTACACGTTTGACGGCGTCCGCGTAAACATGAGCAAGGCGAACGTTTAGCTGAGATATGTCCTTGACGCTGGACGTGTTCGGAATCGAGTTAGCCATCAACCTCCTGACGAGGTCGGCGGGGTACGGGACCATGTCGAATGCAAGAATCTCCGTCCGGATATCCTTTCCCGAGCCGTCGAGGTAAGCCAGCACAACGTCGACTCCGTCGAGAGACGTACCGCTCATGAGACCCGCCACCAGGCGGCGTCGCTTATTCCAGAGGCGTTCAAGTCGGTCCGGTATCATGCCTCTTCAATATCTCCGCCATTTATGCGACTGCGCATCTCCCGTGCCTGTTGCCGGAAATCCTCTGCATTTTC
>CBFGXY010000086.1:0-7380 GCA_965652945.1 uncultured bacterium | reverse complement strand
ACACAGCTTTCGGTAGACGGGATTTCATCTGGTCCAGTCCGAAGGTGTTTCTCCGAAGATGTCCTCGATGTTCAATGCCTCGGACGGAGCCCGGTCGCCGCCATTGAACTTCGTTGCTGCCAGCAGGCTGTAGTGAGGATGTGATTCGATCATGCAGGTGGTTTTTATATGGCCGGACCCACGCCCGGCATCAGGTGGACCGCTTCCACGGGGATGGATTGCGAGTGTTTGAAGGTGCTCAACACGATGCTGGTGGACGTCCCGCTGACGCCCGGAAGTGATTGAATCGTGGAGAGAAGGTGCTCGAGGGAGGTCGTGGTGCGGGTTCGAATCTTCAGGATGTGCGAGCCCTCTCCGGTGATCGAATGCACTTCGAGCACTTCGTCAAGAGCGCAGACACGATCGACGAAGTCTGCGTAGTGGCTCGAACTGTCGACCATCACACGAACGAACGCAGTGATGTCGAACTGAACACGCTTGGCATCTACCACGGCATGGTATCCGATGATGACACCGCGCTCCTCCAGCTTGCGCATCCGGTCGCTGACCGACGGAACGGAAAGCCCGACGTCTTCCGCAATGGCGCTGCGCTTTATCCTCCCGTTCTGCTGAAGAAGCTCGAGGATGCGAACATCGATGTCATCAATACGCTCCATATCTTTCCGGTTTGATCACCTCATACTTGCTCAAAGCCGATCTCGCCAAATATACGTCGTTCGTTAAGACATTCAACATACAATCCTAAATTATTTAGGAAAAATGTATTCATGCTGTCATTCCGCAGCGTTGTTGCATTCTGCTTTCATCCTGATGCTGCTGGGATAGCCGATAGATTCAAATCCCACGTTCCTGTCTCTTCCGAGCCGGTTTAATACGTTCTTGCCACGCAGCGGGGCACGGTCTTGCAGTCTATAGGGAATGGTCTTTTTATCCGACGTCGGTTCGATAAACAGCCTGATTCTGAATGCCATGACACGTTTACTACCTATTGCAGCGGTTATCCTGTTTTGCATTCAGCCGTCTACGGCGCATGCAACGGATGTTGACCTGATGGCCCGGTTCAAGGCTTTCGTGAATGAAATGGTCACGGAAGTGAAGGCCACGGACGATCCGGAGGAGAAGCGCGCCATTCTCGTATCGTCACTCGAGCGAATGAATCAAGCCGCCGATATCGTGGCGCGGATGCCGCGGATGAGCGACGATGACCTCGCGGCCATTGCCGTTTTTAAGTCGGATATCAACGATAAACTCGATGAGTTGAATGGCAAGAACGGCTATGAGCGCGTAGCGGACAGTGATCTCGACGAGTATGCCGACTACCTTCAGCAAGACCTGGAGCAGGCCCAAAGGATCGTGATCAGTCTGAGTTTGACTGCCCTCATCCTCATACTGATCATCATTTTGATCGCATGACGCCGGGCGGTCGGGGTTCACTATCCTTCTGGCGGAAGACGCTCGCTATCTAAGTGTCGACCGCCGCGCTGCCCGAAATCCTTCTATGACTTTGGGATTGACGTTTTTGAATGACCATCCCATTCTGCATCTGTTGTGGATGGGATTGGTTGCCATCATCACGGCCGGATGTGCCTCCGTCGGACCTGTCGAGTCCGATGGGGGTACGGTGGCCGGTACGGATCCGACTTATGCCCTGATCTATGTGATCCACGGCGATGGGGACTATCTCTACCATATGGATGGGAAGCGCAAGCACGCCGACCAGGAGGCGCTGACAATCGCGCAAAAGGTCGGCCGAAGCGCGGCCCATGCCGAGGTTTTTATCTTCCACCAGAGACCCTCCCGGCGATTGTTTGGCCTCTTCAGGCAGCCCACCAACGGATTCTATCATTATCGTCGGGGTGAGCTCGTCGGAAAAGGCAGATACGTGCGCGACCCATCGTCGATGAGTGCCGAGGCCGATATTTACATGTCGCGTCGTAATGCTTCCGTGAAAGGGACGTCTTTCCTTTATTATGCGCACGATATCCCGGAGCAGCCCAGCACGAGATACCACACATCGTATCCACGCACATCCTTCTCGATCGATTCTTTTTCGGCGAGTCTTGCGAGGTTCAGATCAGGCGGCGATCCTTTCGACCTGATCGTGCTGTCTACCTGTAATAACGCCTCACCGAGAATCGCCGCAGCATTGTCTCATCACACGAAATTTCTTCTCGCATCGCCGGGAGATCTGCACTTGTCTCACATCGACAGCCATCCGATGCATCTGGCAGGCGCGGAGGATGTAGAGATCGAAGGGCTGGCCCACCGAACGGCGGAGTGGGCGTTCAAGCGCCTGGTCGATCGAACTCGCACGAATGTCTCCCTGACACTCTTCAACATGGATGCGCTGTCCGCTTATCTCCCAGACCTGACCAGGACGTACGCCGCAACTCGAAACGGCAGTCAGGTCAGAACCATCGAGGACTTTGTCGACTGTCGCGATGTACCGGGCCTCGACCTACCCGACGACAATGGGCTGAAACGCTGGTACCGGCCCCCATCTTTCGGCCGGGAAAGCAGAAAGACCGATCACTCGGGATGGGGCTGTCCGGCTTCGTTGACTATATCCCCGCGCGGTGAGACCGCCGAGCTTGTCCCCTGAGCAGCGGTTTTCGACGAATTCGTCGGCCCGACGGGCGCTCCTACCCGCCCTTCTTGTCGATTCCGACAAGCTTTTCCGCTTGACGGATCCAAACCGGCACCTGAATGCGTTTCATTGGACATCCGAACCATTCGTTGAGGTCTATGCGCGCAGTTTTATTGCTGTTAATAGTTTCGATCTGTTTACCGGGCGAGGTTCTATCCCAACGAACACAATACGACCAGAGGGCCGTCGGTGAACTGCTTGATCGGCAGGGTACGGGCGAGTTGCCATCGCACCGGATACCCTACAGAACGGTCGTCATCGATCATCCCCGGAATAATTCGATATGGGCCCGGCACGAGTTGTATAAGAAAGTAGGTGATGGGGATGTTGAGCGAGGGCGGGAACGGCTCGCGTTGACGCTGCTCCTGAACAACGTACTTACGTCGGACCTTCGTCTCGGTGATACGGTCGTGTTGCCTGCACGTCCGGAGGACTTTGACCTGGATCCTCGTGCGTATGCTCCGTTTCCCCTCACGTATCCCGGCGCGGCCGAGTTAGAGAAGCTTGTTGTGGTCGATAAGGATGTGCAGGCGTGGGCGGCGTACGAATATGGTAAGTTGCAGCGATGGGGCCCGGCGTCAACCGGTGCCGAGGGTACTCCCACGCCCACCGGTCGCTTCAACATGAACTGGCGGCAGCTCGATCGGATTTCCAGCGAGAGCCCTCCCGGCCAGGAATGGCATATGCGATACGTTATGAACATCCATAATGGGCGGGGCATCCATCTTCATCAATACGACTCAGTTCCCTCTGGCCCGCCTGTGGGTAAGGGATGCATCCGGATGATTATGGCGGATGCACAGTGGCTGTGGGAATGGTCGGAACCGTGGGTTACCTCAGCGGGAAGAGGTGCACTCGGAGGGACGTTGATCAAGCGTGGTACGCCGGTCATCGTGCAGGGCGATGAGCCCAAAGACACGCCCGTAAGATTCCACCAAACACCTGAGGGTACCGAGCGGGTCGTTGTGTCTTTGCCCGAGGATCCTATGGCCGTGCCTCGAGGCGACCGGTGAGTCGAACAAGAGAAGCCACATTGCCGTACTGTGGCCGGCTTTTTCCTCGGCCGGGGTGTATGAATCCGGCCGGTTTACCATTTCAGTGGAATGACCTCGAGCTCCTCAAGTAGCACGTTTCATTCCAGAACATTCAGTCACAAATGGCAGGGCCTGCAGGGCATATGCATCGACTACAGATTATTACTGCAAGTACACGCAAGAGACGATCGGGACATCTCGTCGCCACGTGGTTTGAGAAAATCGCTCGCGACCACGGCGCGTTCGAGGTCGAATCGATCGATTTAAGGGATGTGGATCTCCCCGTGATGGACGAGCCGAATCATCCTCGGTTTGCGAAATACGAACATCCCCACACGAAGGAATGGAGTGGTATCGTGGACCGCGCGGACGCCTACGTCTTTGTCACTCCCGAATACAATCATGTAGCGCCTGCATCCCTGATCAACGCAATGCAGTATCTGGTCCAGGAATGGGCGTACAAGCCGCTTGGCCTGGTCAGTTACGGTGGTGTTTCGGGGGGTACGCGGGGATCGCAAGTAACCAAACAAATCGCAGTGGCACTAAAGATGATGCCGATCCCCGAGAGCGTTCACATTCCCTTTTTTCAGAAGTCTATCGATAAGGAGACGGACACGTTCGATCCGGGAGACGTTCAGGTGCAGGCGGCCGACGTGATGCTCGATGAGCTGGCGCGCTGGACGCTTGCGCTCAAGACATTGCGTACTGAAAGCTGAGATTTTCATGGAAATCGGAGTTTATTCCTTCGGAGAAGCAGATTACGACGATCAGAGTGGTCAGTCGAGAAACGTCGAACAGCGGATGCAGCATCTGGTCGAGGAGATCGAGCTTGCCGATCAGGTCGGTCTCGATGTCTTTGGCGTGGGCGAACATCATCGGCCGGATTACGCCGTCTCGGCTCCCTCCGTCATTCTGGCTGCGGCGGCATCGCGCACGAGACAGATCCGTCTGACCAGCGCCGTGACGGTGTTGAGTTCGGATGATCCGGTGAGGGTTTTTCAGCAATTCTCGACACTGGATCTACTTTCCAGCGGGCGCGCCGAGATCATGGTCGGTCGAGGTTCCTTTATCGAATCGTTCCCGCTCTTTGGATACGATCTGAAGGATTACGATGAGTTGTTTCTGGAGAAGCTGCAAATGCTGCTTCAGATCCGGGAATCCGAGCGGATCACCTGGTCGGGCGAATATCGGGCTCTGATTAACGATCGAGGCATTTACCCGCGACCGGTTCAGAATCCACTGCCGGTCTGGATTGCCGTCGGCGGTACGCCTCAGTCGGCCTTCCGAGCCGGCGTTCTGGGGGTTCCGATGGCGCTGGCCATCATCGGAGGCGATCCCGAGCGGTTTGTTCAGTTCGCCGAATGGCATCGTCAGGGTGCGGAGAAGGCCGGCCGCGAAGTGCCGGCGCTCAGTATCAACTCCCACGGTTTTCTTGCCGACGAATCCGACGAGGCCGCCGACATTGCCTTTCCCGCCTTTAAAGCAGCCATGGATCGCATCGGTGCCGAGCGCGGTTGGCCGCCCATGACACGCTCGCAGTTCGAAGCCTCTCGTACGCTGCGCGGAGCGAATTTCGTGGGGAATGCCGAGGAGGTGACTGAAAAAATCCTTCATCAACACAAACTGTTTGGACACGAGCGCTTTCTTCTGCAGCTGACCGTAGGTACGCTGCCCCACGACAAGGTCATGCGCGCCATCGAGATCCTTGGAACGCAGGTGGCTCCCGCCGTCCGCGATGCCCTCGGCGTAAAGAAGAGTCAGTCTTCTTCGCCCGTTTGAGCCACAGCGGGAAGTCTGACGGTAAATTCCGTTCCGACATCGAGTTCCGATCTAACCGAGATCGTACCCTGATGGCGTTCAACGATCTTCTGGCAAATCGCCAGCCCGAGACCCGTGCCTTCATATGCGTTCACGGAATGAAGTCGCTGAAACGGCGCAAAGATTCTGTCGACGTATTTCTCTTCGAAGCCGATACCATTGTCTCGAACTCGAATTTCGTGCCCTTCGACACCGCCCTCAAGTAGCGCTGGAACGGAGGATATTTTCACGACCGGCGGGACGCCCGGTCGGTGGAACTTGAGCGCGTTGCCCAGCAGGTTCTGAAACAACTGACGCATCTGTGTCGGATCTCCTTCGATGATCGGTAGATTGCCGCGCTCGATCTGTCCATCGACCTCGGACAGCCGGACCTGCAGGTCGCGCCTCACGTCGTCAATGAGCTGGTTCAGATCGACTCTTCGGAAATTGGCAGGGTGCGCAACTGCAAGGCGCGAATAATTCAACAGCTCGACGATAAGGGTCGATAGCCGCTGCGACGCATTTGTGATGCGGTCGAGGTACATCCGGCCGTCCTCGTCGAACACGTCGTGATAATCCTCTTCCAGCAGCTGCGCGAAGGCCGTTATCTTCCTCAGCGGTTCCTGCAGATCATGACTTGCCACCCGCGCAAAATCCTGCAGCTCCCGGTTTCGGACGGCGAGGTTGCGATTGGCGACAGCCAGTTGCCGCTCGCTCTCACGCAGCGCCTCCTCATGCTTTCGCCGTTCGGTCAGATCGCGCGTAACCTTCGTAAAGCCGATCAACTTGCCGTCATTCGATCGAAGGGCTGTGATCACGACGTTGGCCCAGAAGAGCTCCCCGTTTTTGCGGACGCGCCAGCCTTCATCCTCGAACCCTCCGTCTCGCGCGGCCACCGACAGCTCATATTCGGGCCACTTGGAGTCTTTGGTTTCCGGCGGATAAAAGATCGAAAAGTGGCGGCCAAGGATTTCCTCCTCCGAGTACCCCTTTATGCGTTTCGCGCCTTCATTCCAACTGGCGACATTGCCCGATGGGTCGAGAACGAAAATCCCATAGTCGTGAACCGATGAGATCATCACCCTCATCCGATCTTCGCTCTGCCGAAGTTTTTCTTCGGCATCAGCTTCGGAATGAACCGAATCGTCCTCCTGTTTTTCCGAATGCAGTACGGTCATATGTGATCCAGACATTCTTCGAGCGCACGAAAATAGGGGTGTTTCAGCGAGCGTTCAACTGGTTGGGTGCTTCGTGACAGATGCGTGACGAGCCAGGCGCCGATCAGGAGTGTCGTCGTTGTAGCAAAAGACTCCCATGGGGATGAGCCAAGGAGTACCGGTACTTACACCTCAAGTGGATCGCTTAGCAAATCGATTTCGATATCATGAGACGGCACGAGAGACTCTCTCGTACCGTATCTACCGGTTTCACGCTGTCTCATCCTGAATGACGTGTCTTCTCGCTTAGGTCCTTCACGTTCGGTGGCCAAGGATATCCTCGTCTGGTGTTACCAGGCCGATTTAATTGGCCCTTACCGGCGTTTGAACAGTGGTTGGAGAATCCGCATGTCGGACGATGAAATAATTCTCGACGACCTCCAGGTCATTGAGACTCTGGGTCGGAAGGCCGGAGTGGGCAATACCACCGCTGCCGCAACATCCGAACACTAAGGTGCAGTGTTGCTGCCCGTCTGGTTAAACGCGGGCTGGGAAAGGGAATTGCCGACGTATCGTGCCTGGGACGACAAACCTCCGATGCATATCGGCCGGCACGGTCAATTGCAGGAATGCTGGAAGACCTGGACGATCCGAATGACAAGCACCGTCACGTATTATGGCGGACTTTACCACACCCGGTGCAGGCATCGTTGACAGGAGGGAAGCCGCCAATCGACATCCGACC
>CBFGXY010000085.1:0-7480 GCA_965652945.1 uncultured bacterium | reverse complement strand
GCTATACGATGCAGCAGGTCACATTTCCAGTGCGGATGATGCAGATGCTGGGCATCAACACCCTGATCGTGACCAATGCAGCGGGTGGTGTGAACCCGAATTTTCAGGCGGGGGACATCATGCTGATCAATGATCACATCAACTTGTTGGGCGCCAATCCGCTCGCGGGCGCAAACGTGAAAGAATGGGGGCCCCGCTTTCCTGATATGAGCGAGCCGTATGATGCCGAACTGCGCGCGGTGATGCATCAGAAAGCGTTGAAGTCGGGTATCCGCATTCATGAAGGAGTCTATATCGCCGTACTCGGACCCAATCTCGAAACACGTGCTGAGTATCGCATGCTGCGCGCAATGGGTGGGGATGTCGTGGGGATGAGCACCGTACCCGAAGTGATCGTGGCGCGTCATATGGATATGCGGGTGCTGGCAATGTCGGTCATTACGGACGAATGTTTCCCGGATGCCCTTCAGCCGGTCTCGATGGCTGAGATCCTTGCAGCTGCGGATACTGCAGAACCACGGTTGACGATTCTGATGAGAGCCATGGTCGAGCACCTGGGCGCACCGGTAGGGGTGAAGTAATTCATCAGAGGGAGGCGCATGATGTTCGATGACGAGATCTGGGATGAAGATCAGTGGGAGGAGCACCTGAGAGCGAACGATCAGCGTCTGGCAAGACGACTGGCCATCTTTTTTGACCATCTGGCTGAGCGTCCTCGCCCCATCGATGCCGACGAGGACACGTACACCCAGTGGAAGGAGGATTTCACGCGGGCACTGCTCGAAAGCGGGTTCAGCGATACCGATCCGCTCCTCGACATGATCGATGAGGCGCCGACCAACTCGGGCAGCTTCTTTGATATCGGTTCAGCCGACGATGTTGGTATCGATGACCTCGATCCGCCACTTCGGCCGGTAGAGGATCTCATCCTATACCGGAAAGCATTAGATCTGTCGGTTGATCTCTTGGGATGGACGGATGGAGTTCCGATTCACGCTAAAGACTCGACGTTCGTACACTTCTGCGCGAACGTGACACAGCTACCGGCGAATATCGCACGCGGACATGCCTTCGGGTTCGAGAAGGATCTAATCGGCGGAAACATTGCATGCGTGAAGCGGGCACTGCAAGCTGCCAACGAGGGGCTTCTGTTGCTGGGGTATCTTAAAGGGACGGAGTACATGCCGCAGGGCCATTACCACGAACTCTACGAGCGGCTATTCGAACTCCGAAACGACCTCGGGATCTACGTCCAGCAACTGCGTGAGCGCTTTGAGCTGGGGATTGATTAGGCGGACGTCGCTGGCCGCTGGATTTTACGGTCTGCGTATCGCGAGAGAGAGCTTTGCAGACTCCAGGCTTATGTCGGTGATGCGATGATACGACCATCGTGAGCATTTCGCCGGGCTGAAAATGGTCAGATGGTGCATAAGGCTCGTCCGGCACGAGGGAGACACAAATGATGAGGGTTGAAAGCTGCGGATTCCTTTCGGGACTTCAATTCCTCTTGAGATCCGCCTTCGGAATCTCATCTTCGGCACTCATGCGTCCGTATCTCTCGAATCCGTGAAGGAGTTATTTCAGAGGCGGGTGGAAGGCCTTATCTTACCAGGCTTGCAGTAATACCCGATTCAGATCCGATCTCCATATGTCGTTCAGGGAAGTCAAACGTTTTCGCCATCCGGAACTCGAGCAGGAAATCCTGTCCCGGTGGAACGAAGAGCAGATTTTCGAGAAGAGTCTATCGCACCGCACGTACGCGCCGACATTCACTTTCTATGAAGGTCCACCCACAGCGAATGGCCGTCCGGGCATCCATCACGTGATGGCTCGCACCATCAAGGATATCTTTTGTCGCTACAAAACGATGAAAGGCTTCCGTGTGGAGCGGAAAGCGGGTTGGGATACTCACGGTCTGCCGGTCGAAATTGAAGTCGAGAAAGAACTCGGTCTCGAAGATCGAAGCAGTATCGAGGAATATGGCATCGAGAAGTACAACGCGGCCTGTCGCTCAAGCGTCTTGCGATACAAAGACATGTGGGACAACCTCACGCGTAGGATGGGGTACTGGGTCGACCTGGACGATCCCTATATCACGTTCGAGAACGACTACATCGAATCCGTATGGTGGCTGCTCAAGCAGATCCACGACAAGGGCCTACTCTATAAGGGATATAAAATCCAGTGGTACAGCCCCGGATCTGGGACGGTGCTTTCCTCACACGAAGTCAGCCTGGGCTATAAAGAGGTTCAAGATCCGAGCGTCTATATCCGGTTCCCGCTCCAAGACGAAGCCAACACGTTCTTCCTCGCGTGGACGACCACACCGTGGACGCTCATATCGAACGCTGGACTCGCGGTCGGCCCCGACATTGACTATGTGAAGGTACGCCGCAAGGATCCTGATCGGGGTGAGGAGTTTCTGATTGTGGCACGCTCGCTGATCGGTGTGATTGGGGACGATGCAGAGATCGTCCAGGAAATGAAGGGGAAGGACCTTGCCGGCGTTCGCTACCGGCCGCTATACGATTACTTCGTCGATGATGACGGGGTGGAAGGTGCCTGGCGTGTGATCGTGGCCGATTTCGTGTCTACGGAGGATGGAACGGGAGTCGTCCACACGGCACCTGCCTTCGGTGCGGATGACTATGAGTTTGGGCGGAAGGAGGGATTACCCGTGCTGAATCCGGTCGCACCCGACGGCCGTTTTACCGATAAGGCACCTCTCGTTTCGGGCATGTGGTTCAAGGATGCCGACAAGGTCATCAACCGAGACCTGCGCGAGCGCGGACTGCTCTTCCGACACGAGACTTACCTCCACAACTATCCACACGACTGGCGCAAGGGCACTCCGCTGATGAGTTACCCGGTTGAGAGCTGGTTCATCCGGACCACATCCATCAAAGATCGGATGATGGAGCTCAACAACACCATCAACTGGCAGCCGAAAAACGTTGGGGCGGGGCGGTTTGGTGAATGGTTGAAAAACAATGTTGACTGGGCCCTTTCTCGGAGGCGCTACTGGGGAACGCCGCTGCCGATCTGGGAAAGTGATGCGAATCCGGACTATGTCGAAGTCATCGGATCGATCGACGAGCTTCGAGAAAAGGTCGGCGACCAGCTTCCGGCCGACGACACGGACCTCGACCTGCACAGACCATTTGTCGACGATCTTACCTGGCCTGCGCCCGAACATATCGGCGGTACTATGCGCCGCGTACCGGACCTGATCGATGTCTGGTTTGATTCCGGCGCCATGCCCTACGCACAGTGGCACTACCCGTTCGAGAATAAGGAACGTTTCTCGGAGAACTTTCCGGCCGACTTCATCGCCGAGGGCGTCGACCAGACGCGGGGATGGTTTTACACGCTGCACGCAATCGCTGCGCTCGTTTTTGATGACGTAGCCTTCCGAAATGTCGTCGTGAATGGACTCGTACTGGCCGAGGACGGCGAGAAGATGTCGAAGTCGAAGGGCAACACTGTCGATCCATTCGAGACGATCGAGACCCACGGTGCAGACGTCGTGCGCTGGTACATGATGAGCAACACTCCACCCTGGGAGAACATCAAGTTTTCCGAGCGAGGGCTCGTCGATTCCTTCAGGAAATTCTTCAGCACGCTCGAGAACGTATACTCATTCTTCGCTACCTACGCCAACATTGACGGATTCGATTACAGCTCTGCTCGAATTCCCGTCAGCAATCGGACCGAACTGGACCGCTGGATTTCCAGTCGTCTCAATTCCACGATCGCGGAAGTGGATGTGGCGCTCGAAGAGTATAATCCGACCCGAGCGGCGCGGTCGATGGAGACGTTCGTCGAGGAGCTGTCGAACTGGTATGTTCGACGTTCCCGACGTCGATTCTGGAAGGACGCGTCGGAGGAAGCGTCAGGAGATCAGTCTAAGACCGCTGCATATCAAACCGTCTACGAGTGCCTGATGGCGCTCGCCAGGCTGATGGCTCCGATCGCACCATTTTTTGCGGAATGGCTTTTCCTTGCCCTCACGGATGCCGTGACGGAAGAGAAAATCACGTCCGTTCACCTGGCCGACTTCCCGTCGGTTGAACCAGGCGTGATCGATGAGGACCTCGAGCACCGAATGGGACTTGCCCGAACCATCTCGTCGGTTGTCCTCGCCTTGCGCAACGAGGCAGGTATAAACGTTCGACAGCCCCTGCTCCGCATCCTGGTCGTCACGGATGGGGTGGTGACTGAGCGAGACGTTGACACGATGAGCGGCGTGATTCTAAACGAGGTCAATGTTAAATCCATCGAGTATATCGAAGGCTCGAGTGGTGTGGTCAAGCGGAGTGCACGGCCTAACTTCTCGCGACTTGGACGCAGACTGGGAAAGCTGATGAAACCGGCCGCTGACCGCATCCGGGAGTTGACCGACGATGAGATTATGCAATACGTCGAGAACCAGTCCATTTCCCTTCAAGTGGAGGGCCAGACCATAGACCTCGGTCCCGATGACATCGAAATCGCGAGCGAAGGGGTCGAAGGTTGGCTGGTAGGTCAGGAGAATGGCGTCACCGTGGCTCTCGACACATCACTGAACGATGACCTGATTGCTGAAGGTCTTGCCCGGGAAGTCGTTAACCGAATCCAGAATATGCGTAAAACGGCGGACTACGAAGTCACCGATCGCATTTCGGTGGAATATTCGGGTTCAGACCGTCTGGTCGGCTCCGTAGGCCGCTTTGAGGAGTGGATCCGGAACGAGACTCTGGCAGTCGAGTTGGAAGAAGCCCGCGAACCGGCGGGGGATATCGTTGAATTCTACCGTATCGGTGATGAGGAAGTCACCATTTCCGTACGGCGTCCCGCGGGCGGCGCATAAGCGCACCGATGACATTTCTATATTACTAAGCCGAATGGTCAAGTAGACTGTTTAATCATTATGGCAGAAAAAAAAGACAACATCGACTCCGAGCTTGTATCGGCTCAGGTCGACTCCGATGGTAACGATGGTGCCCCTGTACAATCCGGTGATGCGCGCAAAACTCCTTTCAATGATGAGGAACTCGAGTATTTCCGTGACCTGATCGAGGCCCGACGCACATCTGCCCATGAGGATATCGATCGGATGCGTGCGCAGCTTGAGGATGCGCGAGAGCAGGCTGAAAACGATACCGCGTACAGCTTCCACATGGCCGACGCGGGGACCGATGCCATGGAGCGTGAAAAGCTTTATCTGATGATTGCTCGTCAGCAGAAATACATCGGATACCTCGACAGAGCGCTCGATCGAATCGCGAACAAGACGTACGGAATTTGCAAGGTAACCGGTAAGCCCATCGCCAAGGAACGCCTCGAAGCCGTGCCGCACACCGAGATTTCGATCGAAGCGAAGCTTAAGCAGAAGAAGTGACGGCGTCGTCTCCAAAAGGAGATGAGCAGGAGGCCGCAGTCTTCCAGTCTGGAAGCGCCGGATGGTCCCAATAAACGTCTACATATGCGCATACTCTGGATCGCGGCGGTTGTAGTCCTGATCGACCAGGTTACGAAGGCCATCGTGGTAAATACGATGTACATAGGTCAGTCAATCCCTCTGATCGGGGACTGGCTGCGCCTGACCTTTACCGAGAATCCCGGCATGGCATTCGGAATCACCTTCGGGCCGCGGCCCCTGGTGACGATACTGTCCATCGTCGCGACGATCCTGATCATCGGGTATATGTACACCGTCAGGACCGCTCGCCCGATTTATCGAGCGAGTCTGGCGATGATTCTGGGCGGAGCACTCGGAAACATCATCGACCGCGTATTCTATGGGGTTATCCAGGGATATGACGGGTTTTTCGTGGGGCGGGTCGTTGACTTCATCCACGTGAACCTGTGGCGTGGATACATTCCTGATGAGGTTCCTTTTTTCGGGGGTAGCTACGTCGCCCTGTTTCCGATCTGGAACGTCGCTGATATGGCAATTGTCGTCGGCGTGGTCGGGATTTTGCTCTTTCAGAATTACGCGCTCCCCGCATCCGACAGCGAGCCCTCGCTATCCGAGGAAGTGGATCCGGAGATTGACACCGTCTCTCCATCGATGGAAGCATCGATGACGGCCAACGGTCACCCTGATTCCGGTCCACATCCGGCAGCTGCAAACGATAATATCTCGAAGGATTCCGAACGCATCGTTTAAGAGCGACGTATCAACTCCGCCGGGTCGCACGGTCCAGCACGACGTGAATGCGGAAAATCGCCCGAGGACCGCGGTGCTTTCAAGTTCCATCTCTCTACCTGGATGTCCGAATACCTGAATCGCATACGAAATTTCTGCATCATTGCGCATATCGACCACGGCAAAAGCACGTTGGCAGATAGGCTCCTGGAGCTAACCGGGACGCTGACACAGCGCGAACTGCAGGAGCAGGTGCTCGACAGTATGGATCTCGAGCGGGAGCGAGGCATCACGATCAAGAGCCACGCGATCCGCATGAATTACAAAGCGGATGACGGAGTCGATTACACGCTCAATCTGATTGACACCCCCGGCCACGTCGACTTTACCTACGAGGTTTCTCGAGCCCTCAAGGCATGCGAAGGAGCCATTCTGGTGGTGGATGCCGCGCAAGGGATAGAAGCACAAACTATCTCCAATCTATACCTTGCCTTAAATCACGACCTCGAAATCATTCCGGTTCTCAACAAGGTCGATTTACCAGGGGCGCGGCCCGACGTCGTCGCGCAGTCGATCGAGGACCTGCTCGGAGATCCCGCCGAAGAAATCATGCGGATCAGCGGGAAGACTGGCGAAGGGGTACACGAACTCCTCGAGGAAATCATTCGCCGCATTCCTGCGCCGAGCGGCGACCCGGAGGCACCGCTCAAGGCACTCATCTTTGACTCCGTTTTTAACCAGTATCGCGGCTCGATCGTCTATACTCGGGTCTTCGAAGGGACACTTCGAAAGGGCGATCAAATGCGATTCATGGCCAACGGCCGCGAGTACGATGCCGAGGAAATAGGCGTCCTCAAACTCACAATGCAACCGGTCGACGAACTCCGGGCAGGGGATGTCGGATATGTCATCGGGTCGGTCAAGGACGTTAGCGATACGAAAGTCGGAGACACCATCACCCACGCCAAAGGTGGTTCAAAAGAACCGATATCGGGCTTCCGGGAGGTCAAGCCAATGGTGTTTTCGGGCGTTTATCCTACCGAATCGGAACAGTTCGACGAGCTCCGGGCCTCGCTCGAGAAGCTACAGTTGAACGACGCCTCGCTCACCTATGAGCCCGAAACATCCGCTGCGCTCGGATTCGGCTTCCGAGTCGGTTTCCTTGGACTCCTGCATATGGAAATCATCCAGGAACGCCTCGATCGTGAGTTTGGGCTGGATATCATCACCACCGTGCCTAACGTTAAGTATGAGGTAGACCTCATGAACGGTGGAATGGTTGTGGTCGACAATCCAAGCGATCTGCCCGAACCCGGAGACATCCTGGCAACACGAGAGCCATATGTAAAA